>NZ_ANNO01000080.1:0-2836 GCF_000409565.1 Pseudochrobactrum sp. AO18b | reverse complement strand
TTTCCTGTTGCAAATCACTCAGGCTTTTGCCATATAGCGCAGGCCTAACCAACAAACTGGCGCGAGCGGGTGTAGCTCAGGGGTAGAGCACAACCTTGCCAAGGTTGGGGTCGAGGGTTCGAATCCCTTCGCCCGCTCCAGTTTGGTTAAGCCTTCAAAAGCCGCGCACTGCGCGGCTTTTTGCTTTTCAGATTTCCGCTGCAATATAATTTTCAGCTCAAAAAATATGGCGCCGCACTCACATGCGACGCCTTGCCGGCAGAGAATCGTTTTCGGGCATGAAGTTAAGAGGAGAAAACCTGTCTCTCTGTACGGGCAACACGGCGACGGGCAATGATAAACGCCGCAATAAACACCAAGGTCATTAGCAAAACGATTGTTGGTGCAGGTGCACTGTCAATAAAGAACGAGACGTAAACGCCAAGCCCTGACGAAGCGACAGCCACAATCACCGCAACAATCAGCATGGAACTGAAATTACGCGTCAGCAGGAAGGCAATTGCCCCCGGTGCAATCAAAATCGCAATGGCCAGAATGATACCGACCGCTTTCAAAGCACCGACAATGGTCAGCGAGAGAATAGCCAGCAGACCATAATGCAGCAATCTGACCGGCAAACCCACAGCCTGCGCCTGCGCCGGATCAAAAGCATGCAGCAGCAGATCGCGCCATTTCAGCACCAGCAAACCGGTAACAATCACAGCAATGATTGCTGTTTCAATCATATCCTGTCTGCCGATACCTAGAATATCACCGAACAGAATGTGGTCGAGATGCACATCAGACTGCACCTTCACATACATCACCAGTCCGAGACCAAACATACCGGAGAAGACAACGCCCATAATGGTATCTTGTTTGATCCGGCTGTTTTCTTTCAGAAAACCCGTTGCCAGTGCACAGAACATCCCTGCTACGAAAGCGCCGATCGCCAGCGGAATATTAATGATATAGGCCAGCACCACACCCGGCAGCACCGCATGGGAAACGGCATCCCCCATCAGCGACCAGCCTTTAAGCACCAGAAAACACGATAATAATGCGGCCGGTATCGCGATCAGCATGGCAATGACCATAGCATTGACCATGAATTCAAAGCGGAACGGCATCATCAGAGTTTCAATCAGGCTCATGACTGCACCTCTGCTTTCAGAGTTTCAGCTGCCCGACGTCTTGCAGCCAGCATGCCATGCTTTGGCGCGAAAAAGAATGCCGCCAAAAAGATCAGTGTCTGCATCACAACAATAATCCCGCCGGTCGCACCATCGAGAAAATAGCTGATATAAGCACCGGTAAAACTGGTGAGCGTTCCGATGATGACAGCAATCGTCAGCAAACGCGGAAAGCGATCTGTCAGCAAATAAGCTGTAGCCCCTGGTGTCACCACCATAGAGATCACCAGAAATGCACCCACAGTCTGCAGCGCTGCAACGGTACAGGCCGACAATAGTGTGAAGAAAATCACTTTCAGCACAGTCGGGTTCAAACCGATAGAACGGGCATGACTTTCATCAAAGAAAGTCACCATCAGGTCTTTCCAGATGAACAGCAACACGACCAGCGATACAAAACCGATAATCGCCAGTTGCAGCGTATCCGCTGGTGTAATCGCCAGAATATTGCCCAGTACAATGGTCTGAATGCTGACTGCGGTTGGCTTCAGCGACACCATAAATAAGCCAAGACCAAAGAAGGATGTGAAAATCAGACCGATAATCGCATCTTCTTTCAGCTTGGTACGTTCATTGAGAAACAGCATCGCTGCCGCAGCCAAGCCACCGGAGAAGAAAGCACCGATCGCAAAAGGCAGGCCGAGCATATAAGCCCCCGCCACACCCGGTACGATGGAGTGAGACAGAGCATCGCCGATCAGCGACCAGCCTTTGAGCATCAGATAACCGGACAGGAATGCGCACACCCCGCCGACCAGCGCCGAAACCCACATGGCATTGATCATATATTGATAGGAGAACGGCTCAAGCAGCAGTTCCATTACTCTGCTCCCTTACCGTGGTTGTCCTGATACAATACCAGCGGCCGCTCATCATCGGTCAGAATATTCACCGGATGCGCTTTGCCTTTATCAGTATCATTGAGCACGAAATGGCGCAGAACACCGCCGAAAGTTTTCTCAAGATTGGCCTGCGTAAAGATGGTTTCCGTAGCGCCATAGGCCAGAACCGTGCGGTTCAACAGCACTGTACGATCACAGAATTCCGGAACACTGCCGAGATTATGGGTCGAGACAAACATCACCCGCCCCTCATCGCGCAGATCGCGCAGGAGTTTGATAATCGCTTCTTCGGTTTTGACATCCACACCGGTAAACGGCTCATCTAGCAGAATGACTTTGCCATCCTGTGCCAAAGCACGCGCCAGAAAGACACGTTTTTTCTGACCGCCGGAGAGTTCGCCTATCTGACGCTTACGGAAGTCACTCATGCCGACCCGTGCCAGCGCATCCGTCACCGCCTGATAATCGGCAGGTTTTGCACGGCGCATCATGCCCATATGACCGTAGCGACCCATCATCACCACATCTTCAACGAGAACCGGAAAATTCCAGTCCACATCTTCTGACTGCGGAACATAGGCAACGAGATTACTCTTGAGCGCCTGCTTTACCGGAAGCCCGAGAATCCGGATATCGCCTTTTGCCAGCCGCACAAAGCCCATCAGTGCTTTGAACAAGGTGGATTTACCGGAACCGTTCACACCCACCAATGCGGTAATTGTGCCGGTCGGAATTTCAAAGCTGGCATCACGCAGGGCCGTATGTCCATTGCGATAGGTTACTGTCGCGCCGCTCACCATAAGACCTGCTCCCCCCCCCCGG
>NZ_ANNO01000079.1:0-2651 GCF_000409565.1 Pseudochrobactrum sp. AO18b | reverse complement strand
CGGGCTTTTGTATTTCAGAACTGTTTGCCGATCAGGCGATCCAGCGACAGGCGTCTGCTGCCGGCTACGCTCAGATACATGAAGACACCGAACCAGACGGTAGAAAGCTGGAAACCGCTGCCGCGCGGGATCATCACCATCACCAGAATAACAATCATCTGTATGAAGAGCATGAAAGCGAGGGGGCGGGTGAACAGGCCGATTGCTATGGCTATGCCCCCTATAAATTCCAGAATACTGGTGAAATAGGCCAAAGGGATTGCCGGTTCCAGCCCCAGTTGCTGGAACAATTCGATATCGCGTGGCATGTCGCCGTTGAACAGCTTCTCCCAGCCGAAGAAAGCCATGATACCGCCGCTGGCCGCACGCATCACTGCATAGGCAATATCATGAAAACGGGCATAAACAGGCGCCAGAAATGGCAGCATTAAAGATGGTTCAGAAAGTTTGTCTGTCATAGATCAGTTGCTCTGCGCTTGGATTGTTTGCGTTTCACGTGAAATCTTTTTTGTATTTTCCTGAGATAGACGAACTGAAACATAGGTTAAGTGTATTAAACCGTACGGTTCGATTCTTGTTTCCCATTTAACAGAACCGGATATTTTTCTGATATGAATTTTGCGTGATGAAAGAGACTACACCTGAGAGACCAGTGCCTGATGTGCTGTATCGGGCATGGGGCACAAAGCTCTCGTTTGTTGTGGTTTTATATTTACCGGAGCGCTTTTGCACTGGAAACCAAAGAGCGACATAAAAAAACCGGCACGATTGCGCCGGTTTTATAGCTGATGGTGTTAAGCAGGCAGATCAGGCATCAAGCCCGTCGAACAGAGCGGTTGAGAGATAGCGCTCGGCAAAGGACGGAATAATAACGACAATGTTTTTGCCTTTATTTTCCGGACGTTTACCGACTTCCACAGCAGCTTTCAGTGCCGCACCGGAAGAGATACCGACCGGAATACCTTCAACTTTGGCGATCTGGCGCGCAAAAGCGAATGCATCTTCATTGGCGACCTGAATGATCTCATCATAAACGCCGGTATCCAGTGTTTTTGGCGCGAAGCCTGCGCCGATGCCCTGAATTTTATGAGGCCCCGGATTGCCACCGGAAAGCACCGGCGAATCCTTTGGTTCAACCGCGACGACCTTGAATGACGGTTTGCGGGCTTTCAGCACCTGCCCAACACCGGTGATCGTGCCGCCGGTACCGATGCCGGAAACCAGAATATCCGCTTCACCATTGGTGTCATTCCAGATTTCTTCCGCTGTTGTTTTGCGGTGAATTTCCGGATTCGCGGCATTTTCAAACTGCTGCGGAATAATTGCGTTCGGATTGCCTGCAGCCAGTTCTTCCGCTTTGGCAATCGCACCTTTCATGCCTTTTGCGCCTTCGGTCAGCACCAGTTCCGCACCCAGCAATTTGAGCAATTTACGGCGCTCAATCGACATGGTTTCAGGCATGGTGAGAATCAGGCTGTAGCCTTTGGCAGCGGCGGCAAAAGCCAGTGCGATACCGGTATTACCGGATGTCGGCTCGATAAATACGGTTTTGCCCGGTACAGCTTTGCCTTCAGCTTCAAGGCTTTCAATCATAGCCAGACCAATACGGTCTTTGACACTGGCCAGCGGGTTAAAGAATTCGAGTTTAACGAGAAGATTGGCGACCACGCCGTTTTCGCGGGCAAATTTATCCGCACGGACAAGCGGTGTGTTGCCGATTGTATCAATAATAGAAGAATAAATACGGCCGCGGCCTGGTTTGTTAGAATCGCTCATACCAAATCTCCTGATCTTTTCGCAAAGCATAGAGCCTGACCGTTCAGGATTATAGAAGCAGGCTTCCAGAATGCAGGGGTAACTTAGAATATTATTCTATCAATGTGAAATATTAGAATTATTTTATAGCATGAGGGCGGGGCGGGAGTCGCAGTTCAGCAAATTCCATATAGTTTTCAGGCTTTTTCCGATGCGGGAAATCACAATCATTTTGATCCTGATCAATGTAATTTGGCCTGTTCATTCCTAGATTTATATTATGATGTGTCTCACAGGAGTCTATTCTGAATATTGCGTGTTTGTGGCAATGCCGATTGAAAAACCGGAACAGAAACACACATATAATAGACAGGGTGCATTCCGGCGGATGCTGTAAAAGGGAAAGACGAGAACATGTATAAACATATCTTAGTGGCGACTGATGGTTCGGAGCTTGCCAATAAAGGGCTGGAACAGGCAATTGGTCTGGCCAAAGAACTTTCCGCTAAAATTACAGTGCTGACTGTAACGGATCTGTTTCCGAGCTACGGCATTGTTGTGGCGCCGGGCTTAAGCACTTCACCTGAAATTTTTGAAGAATACCGCACCTCTATGGCAGAGCAGGCCAAAGCCATTGTGCAGCAGGCGATCGCCAAAGCGCGCGATGCCGGTGTGACTGTTGAAGGTCTGCATATTGAAAATCAATCACCGGCTGTGGGTATTGTTGAAGCTGCCGAGACCCATCAGGCTGAACTGATTGTGGTTGCATCGCATGGCCGCCGTGGCATGAACAAGCTTTTGCTGGGTAGTCAGGCAGCAGAAGTTCTGTCACTGAGCAAAATACCGGTTCTGGTTGTTAAATAACCGGTTTTGAGTTCTTCAGGGAATAAAAAAAC
>NZ_ANNO01000078.1:0-5092 GCF_000409565.1 Pseudochrobactrum sp. AO18b | reverse complement strand
CCGGCCAGTGCCGGAGAAATCAGTGCGGGCAGCAGGCCGGAAAAACACAAAGCCGTGGCCAAAGCATAGTGCTTCATTGCGGGCGCTCTGTGCTCCGGTAAAGCTGCGGAATTGCGTTTTTCCTTATGGCGCTGATGCTGCATGATGCTTAAGCGCCTTTCGGCTCAACAAGCATACGGCCTTTCATTTCCATATGCATGGCATGGCAGAACCACGAGCAGTAATACCACCACACGCCCGGCTTATTGGCGATGAAGGTGACCGAGGCGGTGGCCTGCGGTGCCACTTCCATATTGATCCCGTAATTGATGATCGAGAAACCATGGGTCAGGTCTTCGATTTCATCAATATTGGTTACATAGACAGTGACTTCATCGCCCTGTTTGACGGTGAATTCCTCAAGGCTGAAGGCCGGTGCGGCAGAGGTCATATAGACGCGGACTTTATTACCGTCGCGGATGACCTCAGCAGCCTCCATCAGATCGACACCATCGGCCTTTGCCTGTGCAACAGCATCGGCAAAGAACGGATCTTCACGATTCCAGGCATTGACCGGATTGATCTTGGAGCGATGTACGATTGTTGCGTCATGCGGTTCGGCAAAGCTTGGTCCGTCATGGACAATCACCATTTTATCTCCGGAAATATCAATGAGCTGGTCATTTTCCGGTTTGAGAGGCCCCACATTAAGATAGCGGTCTTTGGAGAATTTATTGAGGGAGATCAGCCATTTGCCGTCCGCCTCTTTGGTTTGTCCCATTGAGGTGTGGTTGTGGCCCGGCTGATAATGCACATCAAGTTTCTGGCGGATCGGATCAACCTTTTCGCCCTTGAAGGCACGTTTGGCATCCTCAATGTTCCACTTGCAGACCTGACTGTCGATAAACAGTGTCGTATAGGCATTGCCTTTGCCGTCATAGGCGGTGTGCAAAGGCCCGAGGCCGAGTTCCGGCTCTGCCACAACGGCATCACGCGGATTGATTTTGTCATCAAACAGGTCATCAAATTTGCGCACATCGAAAACGGTGACAGTTGGTGATAATTTACCATTGGCCACAATATGGATGCCATCCGGCGCGGTGTTCATACCATGCGGGCTGTTCGGCACCGGAATATAGCGGGTGAATTTGGAGCCTTTGCGTCCGTCAATCACTGGTACGCCGTTGATTTCCTTGAACTCGCCTTTGGCAACCGCTTCTTCAATGCGTTTCAGGTTGAAGATAACAATCCAGTCCTGCTCACTGCCCATCATTTCGGCCAGTGTCACGCCCTCTTCGGAATTGTAGCAAGTGGCAAAAGCATATTTGCCCTGATAGTCACAGTCCACATTATCGAGATTGCCGCTGACCATGACCTGCCATGCAACTTTCATGCTTTCGCCGTCAACGGCGGTGAAAATCGCATGATAGTTTTTGGTATCTGTCAGATTTTTACCGTCATTCGGGATCGGCACGCGGTCTTCACCATTACAGAAGACATAACCGGTTTTCGGATATTTCTGCACGCGCAGGCCATGAACCGTGTGCTGGTTCGGCAGCTGAATGATCTTGTCGCATTTCATGACATCAAGGCGGATACGGCAGACGCGGGTATTGGCCTTGTCATTGGCGTAGAGATAGCGGCCGTCATAGGTGCCGTCGGTAAAGGAAAGATGTGGATGGTGCAGATCGCCATTGTCGAAAACGCCGCCGCGGTCTTTCATAAACTCACGGTCTTCAGGCAACATGCCGTCACGGAGAACTTTCAGGCTTTCATTGGTCTGTCCCCAGCCGGTGGCACTGTCACGGTTGAAAACCGGAATACGCATCAGCTCACGCATGGATGGCAGGCCAACAATACGGACTTCGCCGCTCTGGCCACTGGAAAAGAATGTGTAATATTCATCCAGTTCCCCCGGTTTGACTTCCGCACTTGAACCGGATCCGGATGCCGCCATGGCCTGTTTCGGTGCGCCGGCCATGACAAGCGCACCGCCCATGCCGCTGGCACCGGCAGCGGCTACAAAAGCCGAGGTGCCGAGTAATTGCCGTCTGTTCATGCGGGTCTTATTTTCTTGCTCAGACATTGCTTTGTCTCCAGTTGAAAATTTCAGGATGCTGCGTCCGGTGCGGATGCGCCGGTAACAGGTTGTCCGTTATGGGTGATGATGGTTTTTGACTGGCTGCCGGTACGTTCTGCCGGTGGCGTATAAGGCGCGTTGCGGGCAGCGAATTTCTCACGTTTGACACGCACCTGAATCATATGCGGGCAGCGCTGGTCATCGTGATAGAGTTCCTGACAATGCATGCAGTAGATGCATTCATTGACATTGATCTGGCCTTCCGGATGGATGGACTGCACCGGACATTCAACGGCGCAGCGCTGACATGGCGAGCCGCATTCCGGCCAGCGTTTCAGCCATTCAAACATGCGGATACGGCCGGGGATGGCGAGTGCCGCGCCGAGCGGGCACAGATAGCGGCAGAAGAAACGCTCGATGAACAGACCGGCAGTCAGCAAGGTCAGGGCATAGATTACGAATGGCCATTCGCGGGCGAATTTCAGGATGATCGCGGTTTTGAACGGTTCGACTTCAGCGAAAACCTCGGCCAGCGCCACGGAATAGAGCGACAGACCAAACAGACCGAGGAAGATAATATATTTGATCGGCCACAGGCGTTCATGCAGACCCCAAGGCAGTTTGACCTGTGGTACTTTCAGCCATTGTGCCAGATTGTTGCTCAGTTCCTGCAGCGCGCCGAAAGGGCAGAGCCAGCCGCAGAACGGGCCGCGTCCCCAGAACAGCAGACCGGCAGCAACCGAACCCCATAACAGGAAGGTCAGCGGGGAGGTCAGGAAAAATTCCCAGTTGAAGCCGGTGATAAGCGAATTGGTGAAAGTCAGGACATTGACGACCGATAATTGGGTGTTGGTGTAGAAGCCAAGCCAGACAAGAATGAACAGAAGATAGCCGCGTCTTACCCATGCGAAGAAGCGCGGACGTCTGACCAGATGGTTCTGGAAGAAGAAGATTGTGACCAGTACCAGAATGGCGAAGGCAGTAATCACAATATTGATTTTGTTCATCTGCCACATCTGAATCCACAGCGGATTATCTTCACCGAAGAAATCAGGCATGGATGCTTCACCGACCGGTGCGCTGACATGCGGATTGTTTGCTGTGGCAGCATCTTGTGCAGGCTGCACGGGAGCCGGGACAGGTTTGGCAGGTGCGGTGATGGTCACATATTGATCGGGAAGTGTATAACCGAGGTCATAGAAGATGCTGGCTTTGTCACGGGCACCAAAGCCACGCTGTACCAGCAATTGCAGTTCCCATGGCTTTGTTACGTCGAAGGCGAAACCTTCCGGCACCGTAAACAGTGCGATTTCACGCAAATCCGGTGCGCCTTCAGCAGCAATATTGCCGATACGCGTATGGTTTTTATCCCGAAAACGAATGCCCTGACCGTCCTGCAACAGTTCGATACGGTCGAAAATACCGCCGCGTACGTAACCCGATCCCTTGAAGGAATAGGCACCATCACCGGCAACCAGCACGGCCTGCTGGCCGGGTTTAAGCCGTTTTTGCATCTGGTCATATCCGGCTTGACCCAGCAGGCTGAGACCGATGGATGGCACTGATACCGGCGCGACATAGAGCTCGATAAACGGGTCTTCCGGAGCGGATGTTTCAGGGTTTTCTGCCGCACGCGGTTGTTTGGCATCAAGGAAGGCTTGCGTTACTTCGCCGACACTGAGCTTCAGGCTGCGGACAGAGCCGTCACCGGTCAGTTCCTGCCAGTCCCGGATATCCTGTTTGGACAGATCAACAGTGCGGATTTCCTGCGGTGCCGCGAGTTGTCCGGCAGCAAGCTGATTGCCCAGGCGACCGCTACGGATCAGCCCGACAGCCGAGCGCACCACACTGTCGCCCATGACCAGAACAGTGACCGTGGCACCGCTGACAATTTCGACCTGAGGCGGTTTGGCTGTACCGGATGCAACGGCATTGAAATCGCTGTTGATGAGGGAGTTGAGCGCCGCAACCACTTTGGCTTCGGGAATGCCGATCAGCACAATCGGCTCTTTATGGTCGGCAAGTTTGATGCCGCGAATGATACCTTTGGTATCAATGCCAACGAGAATATGGATTGGTTTGCCGGAATAGCCGACAGAACTGGTAAAGTCTGAATTCAGATAAATATAGCCGAGCAGATCCTGATTTTTATAGACCGGCGCAATCGGCGGTTCACCTTGCGGCGTGCCGATACGATCCGCATCCTGAAACAGTTCCTGTACTTTTAGCACAGGCAGATACTTGTCCAGCTGAGCGGCCAAGGCTGTCGTTTGCAGGCTGATGAAGCCGCTTAACAGAAGACAGAACAGCAGGATCAGTTTTCTGATGAAAAATGCCGGACGATCATGAAAGCGGTTCATATCAGGTGCTCACTGCAAGTCAGGTGCTGTAGCAGCAGGCTGCTCAGCGGTTATGCAGTGGACTTTAATGAAGTGGCGGAACGCGTCTTTGCGTCAGAACAAACTGACGATAATTGCAGGTGTTAATTATCTGAATATGTGCAGTTTGCTGCCTTTAGCGGAAATACACACGGTATAAAAATTCCGGCAATGTATGATTGCGACGGATATAAATTCTCGGAATGCCAAACGGGTCATCATTTGGTTTTGCGCGCGCGGCAATTGTCGTGACCGCAGTTTGAAAGCCTGCCTCACGTGCCATTAAGCGGTGCGTCTGATTATTGGCACCGTAGGGATAGCAAAAATGAGGAACCTCTGCGCCCAGCATGTCCTCCAGACGTGATTTTGATTCACTGATCTGGCGACGGGCTTCTTCATCCGGTGTGTCATTCAGATTGACATGGTCAAGCGTATGGGCGCCGACTTCATGCCCCAATGCCGCCCATTCCCGCATTTGTGTAACGGACATACATGCCATTTCCGGAATGCCGATTGCTTTGTCCCAAATATTGCTGCCACCGATCTGGTTGGCCACAAAATAATTCGTAGCGGTGAAGCCGCATTCTGCCAGAACCGGTGCGGCATTTTCCAGCACATTCAGGAAGCCGTCATCAAAAGTCAGGACAGCAACCTT
>NZ_ANNO01000077.1:0-15834 GCF_000409565.1 Pseudochrobactrum sp. AO18b | reverse complement strand
GGCGGGCGGTAGCCGGTGAGTTTTTCACGAACCAGAAGGGAGATGGCTTCTTCAATCGGCGCATCATCACGCGAGGTAATCGCGGAATAATTGGCGCGGCTGTATTTGTCAGCCAGCATGGCCGACAGATTGCTTGCCACGCCTTCCATAGCCAGAGCGCCGATGGCTTCAACGCGGGCCTGTTCAACCGCGTCGTAAATAGCGCGGGCTTGGCTCCCCTGCGGTGCAAGCTGCGCATGAATGCGCGGATCATGACGTGCATGACGCAGCGCCATAGAGTCACCAAGACCACGGATGATGGAAATATCTTCTGCAGTCGGGCGCTTTGGCAGATCCGGCAGGCGGGCATGATTGCCGGTCAGTGCCGGACGGTCATGGCTGAAGCCGACCTCAAATTCATTGCTGCCGGCGATTGCACGCACACAGGCTGTGACCGCGCGTTTGAAAGGTTCGGAATCGACCGGACCTTTAGGACGTTCGCGTGTGTTATCGCCGGGGCCTGCCATGATGAAACTGCCTTATATCAGAAGAACTTAACCTTGTTTCGCTGTCTTAATGAAGCGAGAGCGCCCCTGTGATGACAGGGACGCTTTGTGCGTTTTATGCAAGCACGACATTAACTGCGGATTCAGGCAGTTCCTGTCCGAAAGCACGCTGGTAGAACTCAGCAACAATCGGGCGCTCCAGCTCGTCGCATTTGTTCAGGAAGGTTAAGCGGAATGCAAAGCCGACATCGGTGAAAATATTGGCATTTTCGGACCATGTAATCACAGTACGCGGGCTCATAACGGTCGACAGATCGCCATTGATGAAAGCCTGACGGGTCATATCGGCAACGCGAACCATTTTCGAGACGATCTCACGGCCTTCCGCATTCTGGTAATGCTTGGACTTGGCGAGAATGATCTCAACTTCATTGTCATGCGGCAGATAGTTCAGCGTGGTGACGATCGACCAACGGTCCATCTGCGCCTGATTGATCTGCTGGGTGCCGTGGTAAAGACCGGTGGTGTCACCGAGACCGACAGTGTTCGCGGTTGCAAACATGCGGAATGCCGGATGCGGGTTGATAACGCGGCTCTGATCGAGCAGGGTCAGACGGCCGGACGATTCCAGAACACGCTGGATAACGAACATCACGTCCGGACGACCGGCATCATATTCGTCGAAAACCAGAGCAACATTGTTCTGATAGGCCCAAGGCAGAATACCGTCTTTGAATTCGGTAACCTGCATACCGTCTTTGACGACGATGGCATCTTTACCGATCAGATCAATACGGCTGACATGGCTGTCGAGGTTAACGCGAACGCAAGGCCAGTTCAGACGGGCTGCAACCTGTTCAATATGGGTGGATTTACCGGTACCGTGGTAACCGGAAACCATAACGCGGCGGTTATAGGCAAAGCCGGCGAGGATCGCCAAGGTTGTCTGGCGGTCAAAAATGTAATCCGGATCTGCATCCGGTACATGCGGATCTTTTTTGCTGTAAGCGGGCACGATCATATCGGAATCAATCCCGAACACGTCACGCACCGATACAGTTGTGTCCGGCATATTGTTTATGTCGAGATCAACCTTGCTCATCATGCCTCCTGAGCGGCGCCTGCATGCCGCTGTATCATCATATGTTCAGAGAGCCTTTCCCTTTTCCTGCAGCGGAAAACCCCTCTATCGCTTTCTGTTCGTCTTGGCTCAGTTCTTCCGGCACAAACAGTTCCGGTTTTTGCTGAAACTGTCTGAAGTGCTGTGCCGGTGTAGTTGTTTCGGCAGGTTAACAGGGAACGAAAGTTTTTTGCTTCCGTAATTTCCCTTTGTTCCCTGCAAATAATCTTTGTTTTACCGCATGTCTTTCACCCAAAACAGGTATCCGTTTTCGGGCGGCATGCTTTAGTCTTTGCCTGTTTAGCAAAAACCTGCGGTCTTTAGCAATTGATAAGCTTGCACAACTTCGCGGAAACGTTCTTCCGAACCGCGATCGCCGCCATTGGCATCCGGATGATGCTGCTTTACCAGCTCTTTATAGCGCGATTTGATCGCGTCACTGGTCGAATTTGCCGCAATGCCCAGGGTTGCAAAAGCCTTGGATTCGAGCGGACGCGGGCGTCTGGTCGGGGTTGCAGCTTCCGCACGGGCGCGTGTTTGTTCAAAGAGATTCAGCGGATCACGGATCTTGTTGTGATAGGCTGCGGTGCCTGAACGCATACGGGCAAATTGCGGGGCTGACTGGCGCGAAGTGGAGTTTTTGGTGGTTGTCCATGTCGGACGGTCACCAACGGCCGCATTCTTCTGGAACTTGGCGATTTCCTCATCGCTAAGACCGGAGAAAGCATTGAAGTTTTTATTATATTCGCGGACGTGATCCAGACAAAAGTGCAGATAAAGACCTTCACGCGCACCGCCCGCAGGCGCTTTGTGTGTTCCGGTTTCTTCGCATCCTTCCCACTGGCACTGCGGGCCAGCCGGTTTTTTGTCTTCCTTGCGGGAACGGATACGGATGCTGTCAAAAAATTTTGAATTCGTTGCCATGATATCAATATTACGGGGTCAGATCTGATGATACAAGAATTGACATTTCACGACGCATGACCGAACCCTGCGGGGCCGAGAGTCGAAGCAGACGTGAAATCGGGATTTAGCTGCATTATGTATACCGGAATGGTAACGCATGCACATAACATAGTCCCTATATGGGGGCAGGAGATCAGAATGTCTATTCCTTTGACGCGTCAAGAACGGATTACCGCAAAACTATCTGAGGCTTTTCAGCCTGTGTTGCTTGATGTCATCAATGAAAGTCATCTTCATGCCGGTCATCATCACACAGACGGCGGTCATGAGGAAGTGTTCGACGGTACCGGTGAAACACATTACCGCGTTATAATTGTGGCAGAGGCTTTTACAGGTTTGAGCCGTGTTGACCGTCATCGTGCGATCAATGCGCAGCTGGATGAAGAATTACAGAGCGGTCTGCATGCGATTGCGCTGGAACCGAGCGCACCGGGGGAGCCGACCCGCCGTACCCGCAAGCCTGCCTGATTATTTAAAACAAGTAACCGCAGACTTCCGGTTACTTGTTTCCTTTGTCATCTGCTGTTATGAGGCAGCAGTGAGCTTTTGGCTCTTCCGTAAGCGTTTAACGTTAAGCAACGCATCCATGCCGGTCTTACACCGGACAAGCTCCTGTCTCGGGCGGGAGGGATGTGCTGATGTGTAAGACCGCAAATTTACGGAAATGATTATGCAATCTTCCAAATCTGTTCCTGCTTTTCCGAAGCTTCCGGCACGTTACATTCCGGTTGTGATGCCTTTTATTCTCTCTGTCCTGATGACTTTTGTTGTGTCTCTGATTGCGACGCTAAAAAACCTCGGGTTCAGGGCTGATCTTTTATCGCACTGGATGCCCGCATGGGGGCTGTCGTGGATCGTGGCATTTCCGGTATTGTTACTGGTGCTGCCGCTGGTGCGGCGTCTGGTCGGCATTGTCTGTCACAAGCCATAAGGGCTTAAACAAAAACCGGCCGCAAAACTCATTTGCGACCGGTTTTTTAAATTGATGATACGAGCTTTAAGCCAGTTTTTCCTGCAGGAAAGCCTGTACATCTGCAGCACTCACATCTTTGGCGATGAAAGACTGGCCAAGACCACGGGTCAGAATGAAAGTCAGCGAACCGCGCGACACTTTTTTATCTTGCGCAATATAAGACATCAGTACCTCTGCGGAAGGCAAACCGGCAATCTCTTTCATGGAAACCGGCAGGCCGACAGCTTTCAAATGCGCTTCAACCCGTGCAGCAATATCTTCTGAAATCAGGCCGAGACGTGCAGAGAACTGATGTGCCAGTACCATGCCGATGGCAACGGCTTCACCATGCACAAGGCGTGAGGAATCATAATTGGTGGCAGTTTCCAGCGCATGGCCGAATGTATGGCCGAGATTGAGCAAAGCGCGGTCACCGGTTTCACGCTCATCGCGGGCAACAACGGTTGCTTTGGCACGGCAGGAGGTGGCAATGGCATGTTGGCGTGCAGCGCCGCCTGCAAAGACATCCTGCCAGTTATTTTCCAGCCATTCGAAAAATTCCGGCTGATCGATCAGACCATATTTGGCAACTTCTGCGTAACCGGCAGCGAATTCACGCTTGCTCAAAGTGTCGAGAATATCCGTATCGGCCAGCACCAGCTGGGGCTGGTTAAATACGCCGACAAGGTTTTTGCCGTAAGCGGTGTTGATGCCGGTTTTGCCACCGACAGAAGAATCAACCTGCGCCAGCAGCGAAGTCGGAATCTGAATGAAATTCATACCGCGGCGCACAATACCGGCAACGAAACCGGCGAGATCACCGATCACGCCACCGCCCAGAGCAATAATAGCATCCCCACGCTCAAGGCGGGCTTTGAGAATGTCATTGGTCACGGTTTCAAGCGTGGCAAAGCCTTTGGATTTTTCACCGGCAGCAACCACGACCGGTGTCGCATTAATACCGGCAGCTTCCAAAGCGCTGAGTAGCGATGGTAAATGCAGCTTTGCCAGATTTTCATCGGTGACCACAGCCGCACGGATGCCCGGCAGACGTGCAGCAATTTCCTGACCGGCGCGGGCAATCAGGCCGCTGCCGATGAGAATGTCATAAGAGCGGTCTCCCAGTGATACATGAACGGTTTCGGTTGCAACATGTCCGGTAGATGTCATGGGAGATACTCGTGATTATGATTTAGTCTTGGATCGGTTCGGTCTTGCGTAAATGATCGAGCAGCAAGGTGATGACTTCCTGTGCAATCACTTCACGCTTTTCATCGCGGGAGATGATGCTCAGATCAGCGGTGGCATAGACCGGATAACGTTCGGTCATCAGCTTCTGCATCACTGCACGCGGATCGTCATTTTTCAAAAGCGGACGATCCTGACGGCGCAATACACGCTCCATCAGCACATCCAGTTCCGCATTAAGCCAGACGGAAATACCGGCAGAAGCAATATTCTCGCGGGTCTGTTCATTCATGAAAGCGCCGCCGCCGGTGGCGAGGATCATTGAACCGCCTTCCAGCAGGCGCTGCATGACACGGCGTTCAAGATCGCGGAATTCCGGCTCGCCATAGGAGGCAAATAATTCAGTAACGCTCATACGGGAGACATTTTCGATTTCCGTATCGAGATCGAAAAACGGCAAATCCAGCATTGCGGCCATTTTCTTGCCGATAGTGGATTTTCCTGCTCCCATAAGTCCGACAAGCACCACAGGGCGCTGGTTCAGGAGGGCTTTAATTTCGTCGGCCTGACTGCGCAAATGCGTCTGGTCAGCTTTTTTATTTGGGTTCGGCATCGTCTTCTTCTCGTGACGGTGCTTCCGTTTGAAACACTTGAGTAAAGTCAATCGCTGCTGATCACATGGTTGTCAAGAAAGATCAGTGATTTTCAGCCGCTATTGATGATTATGCGCGCGGATGCGCTTTGTCATAAATCTCCAGCAGGCGATCTGTGTCTACGCCGGTATAGACCTGTGTAGTGGAAAGGCTCGCATGGCCAAGCAGTTCCTGAATGGTGCGCAGATCGCCACCGCGCGCCAGAAGATGGGTGGCAAAAGAATGCCGCAAAGCATGGGGTGTTGCGGTTTCCGGCAGGTTGAGCGCGGAGCGCATTTTCTGCATTTCCCGCTGGATGATACCGGCATGGAGTGCACCGCCTTTTGCTCCGCGAAACAGCGGCATTGTGCCGTTCAAATGAAAGGGGCAGAGGCGGCGATATTCGGCAATTGCCTGATGAACGGCAGGCAGCAGCGGTACGAGGCGGCTTTTGCCACCTTTACCCTGAATGGTCAGGGAGCGGGCTGTTGTGTCGGCCACGGCATCGGGTGTCAGACCAAGCGCTTCGGAAATACGCAAGCCGCAGCCATAGAGTAAAGTGAGAACAGCGGCATTGCGTGCGGCAATCCATGGCTCTTCCGCCAGCTGTTGCTGTGTGTTGACAACCCGCAGTGCTGCATCTGCGCTCAAAGGTTTAGGCAGGGATTTCGGCTGGCGCGGTGCGCGTATAGCACTGGCACCGGCTGCATTGGCCAGCCCTTGCTTTTCCAAGTATCGCAGCAGCGAGCGGACACCGGCAAGACCGCGCCCGAGAGTGCGGGCACCGGCTCCGTCATTACGGCGTGAGGCCAGATAGGAGCGCAAATCTGCAATGCGTAAATTCGAGACATCTTTCAAAGCCGGTGGTGTGCCCAGATGGCCGGTCATGAATTGCAGAAACTGACGGGTATCGCGCTCATAGGCATTCAGCGTATGGGCGGCCAGTCTGCGGCTGTTGGTTAAGCTGCCGAGCCAGTCCTGACGCGCCTGATTGAGGTCGGGCGCAGCGATAATCAGAAATTCTGCTTTTGAGGTTTCGGTTTTGGCCGTTTGCATGGATTGAATCTGTAATCCGGTTATCTTAATAAAAATAGAGTTTCTCACGGCGAGGTTACGGAACCGTTGCCGCCACAGTTTAAGGTTTTTCATGTCTTCTCAGAAAAAAGGCAGTCCGGTGCGGGTTGCAAATCTTGATAATCCGGTTCAGCTCGCCGTTATCGGCGCTGCCCATGGCATCAAAGGGGAAGTGCGCGTTAAAACCTATACGGGCGACCCTATGGATCTGGGCTCCTATGGTCTGCTTTATGATGCATCCGGTAAAAGCTATGAAGTGCTGTCGATCCGCCCGGGTAAAACCGTAGTCGTGGTGCGCTTTGCCGGTGTTGAGGATCGCAATGCGGCTGAAGCGCTGAATGGCAAAGAGCTTTATGTTGATCATGCGCAGCTGCCGCAGGATCTTGATGAGGACGAGTTTTATTACACTGACTTGATCGGCCTTGCCGTGCGCGACAGCGCAGGCGTGTCCTATGGTAAAGTCTCTGCCGTGTTTAATTTCGGCGGCGGTGATGTGCTGGAGATTAAGGAAAGCGGCAAAAAGCCGGTTATGATCCCGTTCACACTGACTTCTGTTCCAGAAATCCTGATGGAAGAAGGTGCGATTCTGATCGATCCGCTGGCGGCAGGTCTTGTTGATGATGGTTCAACCTCTGCGGATGAAGAGGGTGAGGAGCCTGAGGCACCTGAGACTGATGATGACGGATGGGCGCGGTAATGAGTTTCAAAGCATCTGTCCTGACCCTTTATCCTGAAATGTTTCCGGGGCCTTTGGGCGCTGCGCTTGCAGGGCGCGCCTTGCGCGATGATAAATGGCAGCTTGAAACCGTCCAGATCAGAGATTTTGCGCTCGATAAACACCGGATGGTTGATGACACACCGGCTGGCGGCAGTGCCGGTATGGTGATGAAGCCAGATGTTGTGGCGCGTGCGCTTGATAGCTTAGAACAGGATAACCGCCCGCGTATTCTGATGAGCCCGCGGGGAAGGCCGCTGACACAGGATCTGGTGCGCGAACTGGCGAGCGGCGAGGGCGCAGTGATTCTCTGCGGTCGTTTTGAAGGCGTGGATGAACGGGTTATTGAAGCACGCAACCTGATGGAAGTTTCGGTCGGGGATTATATTCTCTCCGGTGGTGAAACCGGTGCGATTGTGCTGCTTGACGCGATTGTCCGGCTGATTCCGGGTGTGATGGGCAATCATGAATCCGGTGAAACCGAGAGTTTTGAAACCGGCCTGCTGGAGCATCCGCATTATACCCGTCCGCAGGAATGGGAAGGGCGTTCGATCCCTGCGGTGCTGACGTCTGGTAATCATAAGGCTGTCGATCAATGGCGGTTGGAAGAAGCAAAGCGCATTACCAGTGAGCGCCGTCCCGATTTGTGGGAGGCCTATCAGAACAGGAGTAAATAATGCAGATTCTGAGACGTGCGGAATATGCTGCTATTTTGCTGATTGCTCTGGGGTTTTATGCGCAAAGCGGTGAGGGCTGGTGGTGGTTTGCGCTGTTGTTTCTGGTGCCTGACATTACTATGGCAGGCTATGTATTTGGCAACCGTATTGGTGCGCTGGTCTATAATGCCGGTCACAGTTTTCTGAGTGTGGCCGCGCTTGGCCTGCTGATGTATGTGTCAGGGCAGCAATGGTTGTGGCCTTATGTGCTGATCTGGACTGCGCATATCGCTTTTGACCGGATGCTGGGCTACGGGCTGAAATATGCGTCTTCTTTTCAGGATACGCATTTGGGACGGATCGGTCGCAACTGAATCAGAACTTCTTGCAGAGTTGAGTTGATTCACAGGCGGTAATGGTGTATTGCCGCCTCACATTTCGGGATTTCCTGAAATCCGATTTTCGTTGACCTGAAATCAATGAGTAGTGAAACCGCTCCTGCCTTAACGGCATAGCATGACGGCAAAGACTGTTTTGCAAGTGATAGCGCTCTGACTGTTCGAGAAGAATCAGAAGGATTAAAACTATGAACATTATTAAGCAGCTTGAAGCTGAACAGATTGCAAAGATTGCTGAAAAGCGCGTTCTGCCAGATTTCGACGCCGGTGACACAGTTCGCGTTCTCGTACGCGTAACTGAAGGTACCCGTACCCGTGTACAGGCTTACGAAGGCGTTTGCATCGGCCGTTCGGGCGCAGGTCTGCAGGAAAGCTTCACCGTTCGTAAGATTTCTTACGGCGAAGGCGTAGAGCGCGTATTCCCTGTTTATTCTCCGCTGGTTGAAGGCGTTGAAGTTGTTCGTCGCGGTAAAGTCCGTCGTGCGAAACTTTACTACCTTCGTGGTCTTACAGGTAAGGCTGCCCGTATCGTTGAGAAAAAAGACAATCGTTCGAAAGCTGAACGTGAAGCAGACAAGCGCGCTGCTGAGCGTGATGCTGCTGCCAAGGCAGCTGCAGAATAATTTTCTGCATCTTTCTGCGATTATAAAATTTCCAGGGATAAGGGCGGCCTCAGGGTCGCCCTTTTTCTATTTGCAAAGATTAAATGCCGCTTGGGTAATAATCTTGCTGCGACACCCTGTTCCGCTTGTCATTTCTTGACGAAATCGCATAGCGGGTGCATATGAACCATAATCATATCGGTTCTGTGGTCCTGTGATTGCCGGGAGGTAATGGCCGCAGAACGCTTGCAAAGGATACTAAGAGCCATGAGCGCGCCGCGTACACTCTATGACAAGATCTGGGACGATCATCTGGTAGATCAGCAGGATGACGGTACCTGCCTGCTTTATATTGATCGCCATCTTGTGCATGAAGTGACCAGCCCTCAGGCTTTTGAAGGTCTGCGTATGGCTGGCCGCAAAGTGCGCCATCCGGAACGCACCCTTGCTGTTGTTGACCATAACGTGCCGACTTCGGCAGATCGTGTGAATGGCATCAAGAATGAAGAAAGCCGTATTCAGGTTGAAGCTCTGGCCAAAAATGCGGCCGAGTTCGGCGTTGAATATTATTCCGAGCGCGATAAGCGTCAGGGTGTTGTGCATATCGTCGGTCCTGAACAGGGCTTCACCCTGCCGGGCATGACGATTGTTTGCGGCGACAGCCACACTTCTACCCACGGCGCTTTCGGTTCGCTGGCGCATGGTATCGGTACGTCCGAAGTGGAACACGTACTGGCCACCCAAACCCTGATCCAGAAAAAGGCCAAAAACATGCTGGTGCGTGTGGATGGCAAACTGGCAGCAGGTGTGACTGCGAAAGACATTACACTGGCGATCATCGGTAAAATCGGCACTGCCGGTGGTACAGGTTACGTGATTGAATATGCCGGTGATGCAATCACCTCTTTGACTATGGAAGGCCGTATGACGGTCTGCAATATGTCGATTGAAGGCGGCGCACGCGCTGGTCTGATCGCGCCTGATGCGACAACTTTTGATTATATCCGTGGCAAGCCGCGCGCACCTAAGGGTGAGCAGTTTGAACAGGCGCTTGCTTACTGGAAGACCCTGAGCTCTGATGAAGGTGCGCATTTCGATAAGGTTGTGACCCTTGATGCCGCTGAAATCTCACCGGTTGTCACATGGGGTTCTTCGCCGGAAGACGTGGTTTTTGTGACCGATGTGGTGCCGAACCCTGATGACATTCAGGATGATACCAAGCGTTCATCGAAATGGCGTGCGCTGGAATATATGGATCTGAAGCCTGGCACCAAGATCACCGATATTGCGATTGATCGCGTCTTTATCGGCTCCTGCACCAATGGCCGTATTGAAGATCTGCGCGATGCTGCACGCATGGTTGAAGGTAAAAAAGTTGCCTCCACTGTCAATGCGATGATTGTTCCGGGTTCCGGTCTTGTAAAAGAGCAGGCTGAAGCTGAAGGTCTGGACAAGATTTTCATCGAAGCAGGCTTTGACTGGCGTGAGCCGGGCTGCTCGATGTGTCTGGCAATGAATGATGACCGTCTGAAGCCGGGTGAGCGTTGTGCATCCACTTCAAACCGTAACTTTGAAGGTCGTCAGGGCTTTAAAGGCCGTACTCATCTGGTGTCGCCTGCAATGGCAGCGGCAGCAGCCGTGGCGGGGCATTTTGTTGATATCCGTGACTGGAACTAAATACCTGATCTAAAAGTCGCCATGCTTGGCTGCAAATGGCAATTTCTGTGCTTCCGATGCTCACGTACTTTTATGTACACTGTGCGTCGGTTCTCGAAATCACCATTTTCGCTTGCGCCTGCGCTTTTTGATTCAGGCATTAATTCGGCATCCTAAGAAAAAGCCCGCTCATTGCGTAAGATCAATGGGCGGGTTTTTCTTTTCAGATAAAGCAGCATTGATTAGGCTGGTTTTTTTTAACGAAGCAGCTACTCTAGTGGATTGAATTTGACGTTTGGCTGCCGACTGACACAAGCGCTGCTCCAAACGTCAAATTCAAAAAATCCACTAGTTTTATATAGTCTTTAGTGGTCTTTTTGATTCCGACATTTGCTCTGCACAATACCCCACGGAATGCAAATGTCGGAATCAGACCACTAGTTCTTATTCGCCAAAAGGGAAGGCATCATGACACAGGATCACGCTATTGATATTTCATTGCTTCACTTACGTGATGCCCGTGAACTTGCGCCTTTACTGGCCGATTATGCGCAGGCGCTGAAGCGCGGTGCACCGCGTCGTCCGGATGAATATTATGCGGAAAAGCTGTTGCAGGATCGCAGTGCCGAATTGCTCGGTGCACGGCTAGACGGCGTGCTGGTCGGTTTTGTGATTTTCTACGATCTGCCGGAGCCGGTATCGGGCATGCGCGCAGGGCAGGTGGATCATATTTACGTCCATCACGAGCACCGCAAAAAAGGTATCGCCAAGGCTCTGATTGATGTGCTGGCCGATAAGGCTGAAGAGCGCTCATGGAGCAAGCTGGCACTCAATGCACCGCGTCAGCCGGAAGATGGTCGCAAGCTGTATGAACAGGTCGCGGCCACAGCGGACTGGAGCAGTTTTGTGATTCGTTTTGCACCACATCTCCAGTAAACCTGTTGAAACACTGTCCGGCGGCTCATAATCAGGACAATTTAACTGCCGCCGGATTTTATTTTTATCGCGGATGTCCGGTAATAGGCCGCATAAAACCGTTTAAAACGTCATCTCTCTGCTCAGGTGCGACTAATTGCATGGCTGGTCGCATGGTTGTGACTTTGACGTGGTGACAAAAGCGCAGTAGATAAGCCCTAACATGGTCGTCCTTTAAACGATCTTGGCCGTATTCGCTCTACTGCGCGGCTCCTGAGCCTGTGAAGCTTCAAGAATTGCGCAGCATGTTAAAATGACAGAGTTTATATCTATGCTGGGCGCAGGTTCATCATAGATATAGACTCTGTTGGGCATGAACAGACCATAGATTTTGCCGGTATAGCGGCATGTTTAGCAAGGCCTGTTTATCGGTAACATTTACCAGGATAGCTATGACAACAAGACCAATAGTCAAAAGCCAGCGCCCGCTGTCACCGCATTTGTCGATTTATAAACCGGCAATTACCATGACAACGTCGATCATTCACCGCATCACCGGCGGCGCACTCTATTTCGGCACCGTATTGCTTGCCGTATGGCTGATTTCCGCAGCGGTCAGTGAAGATTGCTTTAATTTCGTCAACGGCCTGTTCGGCTCATGGATCGGACGCCTTGTGCTGTTCGGCTACACATGGGCTTTGATGCAGCATCTGGCAGGCGGTATCCGCCATTTCATCTGGGATATGGGCGCAGGCCTCGAAAAACACACCGCTAGCAAAATGGCCTGGGCGACTGTGGTATTTTCCGTGATTGCGACAATCCTGATCTGGGTTGTGGCTTACAGCCTGCGCTGAGAGGACTGATATATGCAAGATATGCGCACCCCTCTGGGTAAGGTTCGCGGCCTTGGTTCAGCCAAGGAAGGCACCGGTCATTTCTGGACACAGCGTATGAGTGCTGTCGCACTTGTGCCGCTGGTGATTTATTTCATCGGCCTGATTATCTGCCTCAATGGTGCAGATTACGCCGAAGTCCGCGCTGCAATCGCCCATCCGTTTAATGCGATTGTGATGGCGCTGTTTGTTCTGACCGGTGTTTATCACATGCGTCTGGGCATGCAGGTTATTATCGAAGATTATATTCACGGCGAAGGCCTGAAGATTGTTTGCGTTATGCTCAACACCTTCTTTGCGATTGTTGTTGGCGGCGCGAGTGTATTTGCAATCCTCAAGCTCAGCTTCGGAGGTTGATAGGCCAAATGGCAACAACTAAAGACACAGCTGCTAACGGCAGCAAATATACCTATGTCGACCACAAATTTGACGTTGTGGTTGTCGGTGCCGGTGGTGCAGGCTTGCGTGCAACACTGGGTATGGCAGAGCAGGGCTTTAAAACAGCCTGTATTACCAAAGTTTTCCCGACGCGCTCCCATACGGTTGCAGCGCAGGGCGGTATTGCTGCTTCGCTTTCCAATATGGGGCCGGACAGCTGGCAGTGGCATATGTATGACACTGTTAAAGGCTCCGACTGGCTCGGTGATACAGACGCCATGGAATATCTGGCCCGTGAAGCGCCTGCGGCGGTTTATGAGCTGGAACATTACGGCGTGCCGTTCTCCCGTACCGAAGAAGGCAAAATCTATCAGCGTCCGTTCGGCGGTCATATGCAGAACTTCGGTGATGGCCCTCCGGTACAGCGTACCTGTGCTGCTGCTGACCGTACCGGTCACGCTATTCTGCACACGCTTTACGGCCAGTCACTCAAGAACAATGCGCAGTTCTTTATTGAATATTTCGCACTTGATCTGATTATGACTGACGGTGTTTGCACCGGCGTTGTGGCATGGAATCTGGATGACGGCACCATCCACCGTTTCTCCGCTAAAATGGTCGTTCTGGCCACAGGCGGTTACGGTCGTTCGTATTTCTCGGCAACTTCTGCCCATACCTGCACAGGTGACGGTGGCGGTATGGTTGCGCGTGCCGGTCTGCCTCTGCAGGATATGGAATTTGTTCAGTTCCACCCGACCGGTATTTACGGTGCAGGCTGCCTGATTACTGAAGGCGCACGCGGTGAAGGCGGTTATCTGGTTAACTCCGAAGGCGAGCGCTTCATGGAGCGTTATGCACCTTCCGCCAAGGATCTGGCATCGCGTGACGTTGTGTCCCGCTGCATGACCATTGAGATCCGTGAAGGCCGCGGCGTTGGCAAGAACAAAGATCACATCTATCTGCATCTGGATCATCTCGATCCGGCAATTCTGCATGAGCGTCTGCCGGGTATTTCGGAAAGCGCCAAGATTTTCGCCGGTGTTGATCTGACCAAAGAGCCGATTCCGGTTCTGCCGACAGTTCACTACAATATGGGCGGCGTGCCGACCAACTATTGGGGCGAAGCGCTGAACCCGACGGAAGAAAACCCTGATCGCGTACAGCCTGGCCTGATGGCTGTGGGTGAAGCCGGTTGTGCGTCCGTGCATGGTGCAAACCGTCTTGGCTCAAACTCACTGATCGATCTCGTGGTATTCGGCCGTGCGGCTGCAATCCGCGCCGGTGAAGTGATTGACCGCGCTGCAAAAATTCCTGATCTCAATCTCGCTGCCTGCGATAAGATCATGGAACGTTTTGACCGTCTGCGCTTTGCTGACGGCGGCACTCCGACTGCTGTTCTACGTGAAAAAATGCAGCGCACCATGCAGGAAGATGCTGCAGTGTTCCGTACCTCAGAATCCCTGAAACAGGGTTGTGAACGTATGGCCGCGATCTGGAAAGAAATGCCGGATATTAAAGTGACTGATCGCTCATTGATCTGGAATTCCGATCTGATGGAAACATTGGAGCTGGAAAACCTGATGGCCAATGCGATGACCACTGTTGTGGCTGCTGAAGCCCGTAAGGAAAGCCGTGGCGCCCATGCCCATGAGGATTTCCCGAACCGTGATGACGTGAACTGGCGCAAGCACTCGCTGTCCTGGCTCTCAGAAGACGGCACAGTTACGCTTGGCAGCCGTCCTGTTCATCTTGACCCGCTGGTCAAGGAAGAAGACGGTGGTATCAGCCTCGCTAAAATTGCGCCTAAAGCGCGCGTTTACTAAGGATTGGGGAAAGAGCAATGGTAGAACTGGCACTTCCCAAGAATTCGCAGATCCGTCCCGGCAAAGTCTGGGACAAGCCTGCGGGTGCAACGAACCTGCGTGAATTCAAGATTTACCGCTGGTCGCCGGATGACGGTCAGAACCCGCGTCTCGACACATTTTATGTTGATCTTGATGATTGCGGCCCGATGGTTCTCGATGCACTTCTGTACATCAAGAACAAAATTGATCCGACATTGACGCTGCGCCGCTCCTGCCGTGAAGGTATTTGCGGTTCCTGCGCGATGAATATTGATGGTTCGAATACGCTTGCATGCACCAAAGGCATGGAAGACATCAAAGGCACTGTTAAGATCTATCCTCTGCCGCATATGCCGGTTGTGAAGGATCTGGTGCCTGATCTGAGCCATTTCTATGCGCAGCATCGCTCTATTGAGCCATGGCTGAAAACGGTTTCGCCTGAGCCGCAGAAAGAGTGGCTGCAGAGCCATGAAGACCGCGCTAAACTGGATGGTCTTTATGAGTGCATTTTGTGCGCCTGCTGCTCGACCTCGTGCCCGAGCTATTGGTGGAACGGCGATCGTTATCTCGGCCCTGCCGTGCTGCTGCAGGCTTATCGCTGGTTGATTGATAGCCGTGATGAAGCAAAAGGCGAACGTCTCGATAACCTCGAAGATCCGTTCCGTCTTTATCGCTGCCACACAATCATGAACTGTGCGCAGACATGCCCTAAAGGCCTGAACCCTGCGAAGGCGATTGCCGAAATCAAGAAAATGATGGTCGAGCGCCGCGTATAATCACGGCGAATAACCAAAAAACTAAAAGGCACCGTTCGCGGTGCCTTTTTTATTGGCTTCATAAATCTGCCTGATTAAGCGCGCTTAAATTTTTATGCTTTAGTCTGCAACTCTTACGCGCTGTCAGCGTTTCGTGTTTGCATAAGTTGTGTAATCTTTGGCGGAGGCCGCTATGCTGGATCAGATCGGATTTATGGTCACCAATAAAGATAAAGCGCGGGCTTTTTACTCTGCTGCTTTGGCACCACTGGGCATTGATGCTGTCACGGAATTCGGCAATTGGCAGGGCTATGGCCGTCACGGCAAGCCGGAATTCTGGATCGGCTCACAAAAAGGTTCTGCCTATCAGGGACAAATGCATCTGGCATTTCTGGCAGGCACACGCGGCGAGGTTGAGCGTTTCTATCAGGCAGCACTCAGTGCAGGCGGTATTGAGCATAGCGCACCGGTTTTACGCCCGAATTATCATGCGGACTATTTTAGCGCACAGGTTAAAGACCCCGACGGGCATATTATTGAAGTTGTCTGTCACATGCCCGCTTAGAGCGGTTCCAGTTAATGCTAATCGATAGAACCGCTCTTTT
>NZ_ANNO01000076.1:0-3474 GCF_000409565.1 Pseudochrobactrum sp. AO18b | reverse complement strand
TTTTTTTAATTGTACTCAGATTTAAAGCAATGTGGCCGTGAGATTGATTTCCAGAGCATTCAAAGCGCGGGAGACAGGACAATTTTCTTTGGCTTGTTTGGCCAGTTTCTGAAAATCATTTTCGGAAATATTGGCAACACGCGCACGCAAAGTCAGATCGCTTTTGGCAATAGAAAAACCGCCGCCTTCATTCGGCACGGTGCTGATGGTCGCGGTTGCCTGTAATTCCGTTGGCGGTGTGCCATTGGTGGAAAGCAGGGACGACAGCATCATGGCAAAACAACCGGCATGGGCAGCACCAATCAGTTCTTCCGGGTTGGTGCCTGCATTGCCGTGTATATCTTCAGTGCGTGATTTAAAGCTGTAAGGCAGTTCATTGAGTGCGGTGCTCTGGGTTGTCAGTTTTCCGGTGCCGGTTTTCAGGTCGCCGTTCCAGATGGCCGTGGCAGTTCGGTTCATTGTCTCTCTCCTAATTGATCCCGTGTCTGAGACTCTATGAAAAGAAATAGTTTTGACGTGCCTATTATCCAGTGCAATCCAAGCAGATTTTTGTCAGATCGCTTCACCCTGTAACAGGCGCGGGTTTTCCTTGCCAAAACCTGCGGCCTGTTTGATGAAATAGTTTTTCATCACCGGCAGGCGGTCAACAAGACCAAGCCCGATATCGCGCACGGTGCGCAGTGCCAGATTGTCATTAGAAAACAATCGGGTCAGAACATCGGTGCTGACGCCCATCTGCACGGTGTCGAAGCGGCGCCATGTCTGGTATTTTTCCAGCGCAGCAAATGAGCCGATATCGAGACCGAGGCGCTCGGTATCAACAATCACCTGTGCCAGCGTTGCCGCATCGCGGAAACCGAGATTCAGCCCCTGTCCGGCAATCGGGTGAATACCGTGCGCGGCATCACCAACCAGTGCGAAACGTGGCTTTACAAATTCACGCGCCAATGTGAGCCCCAGCGGGAAAGCCCGCTTGTTGCCTTCTACGCGGATTTCACCCAGATGATGACCGAAGCGCTGTTCCAGTTCAGCCTCAAACACGAAGTCATCCTGCGCAACCAGGCGGTTGGCATCTTCAGTGCGCTCTGCCCAGACGAGGGAGGAGCGGTTGCCTTTGAGCGGCAGAATGGCAAAAGGCCCGGCAGGCAGGAAATGTTCAATCGCGCGGCCTTCATGCGGACGCTCATGGGAAACATTGCAGACAATGCCGGACTGGCCATAGCTCCAGTGAACGGTTTTAATACCGGCCTGATCGCGCATACGGGAGCGCACACCATCGGCGCCGACCAGCAGTCTTGTTTCAAGCGTGCGGCCATCAGCCAGTGTTACAGTCACAGCATTGGAGGCGGTGGTGAAACCTTCAACACCGCAGCCTTCAATCACATTAATTCCGAGTTCAGCTGCCTTGGTATGAAGCGAGGCATTGAGAACTTTGTTTTCAACCATATGAGCGAAGGGTTCACCCGGATTAACCTCACCGGCAAAGGTCAGGAAAACAGGGCGCACCGGATCTGACACGCGGGAATCTGTTATCACCATGTCATTGATCGGCTGTGCATCCGGTTTGATTGCCTGCCAGCAGCCAAGCTGTTCCAGCATGCGGGTGGCGGCAGCGGCAATGGCCGAAGCGCGTGGATCTTTTTTCCACTGACCGGCCGGTGCAGCATCAATGATTGTGACATCCAGCTGAGGTGCGCCGGTTTTAATGGCAACCGCCGTGGTCATCCCCACATAACCTGCGCCCGCGATCAGAACATCTGTTTTGACCGGAGCAGATGCCGCCTCAGCAGCAGCCGGAGATGATTTGCGGGACGATTTGGCCATGACGGTTTCCTTCTCTGCACGACAGGTTTGCAGGACTGTCAGTTCTCTTTCAACCAGTTCGTGCTTTATAACACATAGATGTAGATAGGCTTTAAGCCGGTTTGTCTCAAGCGGAAATGCCGCAGTTTTTACCCGTAATCCCTTGCGCCGTCAGACGACCGGTTGTAGCCATAGTATAGCTGTCGCAGAAAATGAGTTTCCTATGTCTGAAGCAATGAAAGAACTTTTGTCGATCCTTGATCTGGAGCCGCTGGAGCATAATCTGTTTCGTGGTCGCAGCCCTCAGGTGGGCTGGCAGCGGGTTTTTGGCGGGCAGGTGATCGGTCAGGCACTGGTTGCGGCACAACGCACCGTTGAGGAAGGGCGTTTTGTCCATTCCCTGCACGGCTATTTCATGCGCCCCGGCGATCCTTCAATTCCGATTATTTATCGTGTGGAACGGCTTCGTGACGGTTCGAGCTTTTCGACCCGTCAGGTGGTTGCGATTCAGCATGGCGAGGCTATTTTTACTTTGTCTGCCTCGTTCCAGATTGATGAAGCAGGGCTTGAGCATCAGATTCCGATGCCGCTTCATGTGCCGATGCCGGAAAAACTGCTCAGCATCAAAGATATGAAAGAGCAATATATCCAGATGGCGCCAAAGGCCGTGCGCAAATATCTGGAGCGCGACCAGCCGATTGATATGAAACCGGTATCGCTCAGTCATTATCTCACCAAAGATCCGCTGCCGCCGGAGCAAAATGTCTGGGTGCGCGCCTGCGGTGAGGTGCCGGATGACCGTGCCTTGCAGGCGGCAATTCTGGCCTATCTCTCAGACATGACTTTGCTGGATACGTCACTGCATGCGCATGGACGCGCAGTATTTGATCCGGGTATGCAGGTTGCCAGTCTTGATCATTCGATGTGGTTCCATCATCCGTGCCGCCTGAATGACTGGCTGCTCTATAGTCAGGATAGTCCTATGGCGACCGGTGCGCGCGGCTTCAACCGTGGTTCAATCTTTACCCGTGACGGTGTGCTGATTGCCTCCACGGCGCAGGAAGGTCTGATCCGCGTCCGCGATTGAGATATGCACTGCAAAACAGAGTGAAATTACAAAACACGCCCGAAAACGGGCGTGTTTTTGTATTTTAAGCCTGCTGAATATGTCAAGGAATGACGGACTCATGGTTAATGCTGTCTTAACTACCATTGTTGTATAATCGGACGCGATTCATAAAATTTACTTGTCTTCCGCATTTCTGCGGGTTGAAACAGGTGAAAAAAATTGAGGCAGGTTTCATGCGGCAAGGCTATTCACCGTCCTACGGGCCAGATGAACAGGAAATTCGGGGAGAACGTCTGAGGCTCAGCGCTTTGCTGCGTCGTCAGATTGATATTTTCTCCGGTCTGTTGCTGCTGGCTTTGGTGGCGGGCGCTGTTGCCGCACTTGCCACATGGAATGTGGCTGATCCGAGTTTCAGCCATGCGACCGCCAATGAAGTGACCAATGCTGCAGGCTATCCGGGTGCGGTTTTTGCTGATCTTGCCATGCAATTTTATGGTCTTTCCAGTGTTGTTGTGCTGCTGCCGCTGGTTTTCTGGGGCATTTTGATGATCGTCAATGGTCGTATTGACCGTTTGGCACGACGTATTTCCGCATGGTTTTTT
>NZ_ANNO01000075.1:0-3756 GCF_000409565.1 Pseudochrobactrum sp. AO18b | reverse complement strand
GGCCTTGGCGGTGTGTTCGGCGATATGGTGCTTAAAGTGCCGGGCGTGTTCTTAGGTGAATTTCCTACCGGTGTGATTGCGCTTGGTATTGCCGTTATTTTGTCTGTTCCGGCTTTGTGGTTATGCGCCTTTGCCAGCGGCCTGATCGGCCGTGAGCGCAGCCTGACAAAACCTGTCCGCGCCAAAGCACGTCAGGTCGCAGACGATCATTATGATGAAGGCTATGATGAGGAAACCGGTGAAATCCGCGCGGGCTTCTTCTCAACTCTGTCCGCATCGACTTTGGGTGCTGCATCCCACTGGATGCTGAGCGCCAAGGCATCGGTACGGCGCATGTTTGGTCTGAAGCGCAATCCGTCCACATCGCGCAAACGCAACCGTGATGATGATCCGTTCGGTGATGTAACAGCCGCGCGTCGGGGTGCAGGTCAGCGCTTTGAACCGGGCTTTGAACCTGCCGGTCATGCTGCTGATGACATGCATTTTGACGATGATGATTATGATGATGCACCGGCACCGCAACAACCTGCAGCTGTACAGGCTCCGCGCATGCAGGCGGCACGCAAAGCTCCGACTGCCCGTGCGCCAACGCATCCGGTGAATAATGGCGGCCGCTTCATGCTGCCGGATCTCAATTATCTGAGCGAACCGAAAGTTGTTGCGCGCGATCCGTCACTGTCGAAAGAAGCGCTGGAGCAAAATGCCCGTGTTCTGGAAGGTGTGCTGGAAGATTTCGGTGTGCGCGGTGAAATTATTCAGGTCAAGCCGGGTCCGGTTGTGACCATGTATGAGCTGGAGCCGGCGCCGGGGATTAAATCTTCCCGTGTCATCGGTCTGGCTGATGATATTGCCCGCTCTATGAGTGCGATTTCTGCCCGTGTGGCGGTGGTGCCGGGGCGCAATGCCATTGGTATTGAACTGCCTAATCCGAAGCGCGAAATGGTATTCCTGCGTGAAATGCTGGCGAGCCGCGATTTCATGCAAACCAAAACCAAGCTGGCACTGGCACTGGGTAAAACCATTAATGGTGAGCCGGTGATTGCCGATCTCGCCAAAATGCCTCACGTGCTGGTAGCCGGTACCACAGGTTCCGGTAAATCTGTGGCGATTAATACCATGATCCTGTCGCTGGTCTATCGCATGACCCCGCAGGAATGCCGCCTGATTATGATTGATCCGAAAATGCTGGAACTTTCCGTTTATGACGGTATTCCGCATTTGCTCACCCCTGTGGTGACTGATCCGAAGAAAGCGGTTGTCGCACTGAAATGGGCAGTGCGCGAGATGGAAGACCGCTATCGCAAAATGTCGAAAGTCGGCGTGCGCAATATTGACGGTTTCAACAGCCGTGTTTCACTGGCTGAGAAAAAAGGCGAGCAGATTTCCCGCACGGTGCAGACCGGCTTTGACCGCAATACCGGTGAAGCGGTTTATGAAACCGAAGAACTGGATCTGTCGCCAATGCCATATATCGTCGTGATTATCGACGAAATGGCCGATCTGATGATGGTTGCTGGTAAAGATATTGAAGGCGCGGTGCAGCGTCTGGCGCAGATGGCGCGTGCTGCCGGTATTCATGTGATTATGGCAACGCAGCGCCCGTCGGTGGATGTGATTACCGGTACGATCAAGGCGAATTTCCCGACCCGTATTTCGTTTCAGGTTACCTCTAAAATCGACAGCCGTACGGTGCTGGGCGAGCAGGGCGCTGAACAGCTTTTGGGTATGGGTGATATGTTATTTATGGCCGGTGGCGGGCGTATCCAGCGTGTTCACGGGCCTTTTGTCGGCGATGATGAAGTTGAACAGGTGGTTCAGCACCTTAAAGCGCAGGGTGTGCCGGAATATCTGGATGCCGTTATGGAAGATGATGAGGACGAGGGCGGTTCCGCACCGTCCGGTACGTCCAATCTGGAAAATTCCGATGATCCTTATGATCAGGCTGTTGCTGTGGTGCTGCGCGATAAGAAGGCCTCAACCAGCTATATCCAGCGCCGTCTCGGCATTGGTTATAACCGCGCAGCTTCGATCATCGAGCGTATGGAGGAAGAGGGTATTGTGGGACCTGCCAATCATGCGGGCAAACGTGATATTCTTGTCCCGACGCAGGATGATGATTACTGATCCTGCTCTGCCATAGTCAGGTCAAACTGCCGGTTTAAAAGATAAAAGAACACGGTGAAAACCGTCATAACGAATACGGGAGCATATGTCTCTGATGAAACTGAAACTGCCTTTCATGGTCGCAAAATATCTCACTGTTGCATCCGTTGCTCTGGGGGTGCTGCTGCCTGCCGGTTTTGCGCAGGCGCAATCAGCAAATAGTGGTGCGCAGGCGCAGGCTATTGCCAATCAGTTTACAGCTGTGAAAACCATGACCGGTGAATTTGTGCAGTTTGGTCCGAAAGGCGATCAGACCGGCGGTAAATTCTACATTGAGCGTCCGGGTAAAATCCGTTTCAACTATGATAAATCACCGATCACCGTGATCTCTGATGGTGAATCCGTCGTCGTCAATAATAAGAAGCTGGATACATGGGATTTGTATCCGCTGTCGAAAACACCACTGAAATTGCTGCTCAGCGATCATGTTGATCTGGGCGGCGGCCGTTTGCGCGGTTTGAAAAACGAACCGGATGCGCTGACTATGATTTTGGGCGACAAAGCGGTTTTTGCTGATGCCACAATTGCGCTGATGTTTGATCCGGCCAATGCGGAACTGAAGCAGTGGACGATTACCGATGCACAGCGTCAGGATACCACGGTGATGATCTTCAACGTGCAGAAAGGTGTGCGTTTTGCGGATAATATGTTCAAGATTGACTATCAGCGTCTGGCTATGAAGCGCAAAAATCGCTGATCCTTGGTAAAACTATTGAAAATGCCGCGCCTGCTTTAGCGCGGCATTTTTTATTTATCCGGCATTTGCACATCCTGCATAAGCGGCTTATGTTACGCAAACTATGGTGAGATCTCACCTGTTTCGTCTTTTACCCTTCAGCCCGTTGAGCAGTTTAATGAGTTTTTCCGTCGCCACCTGGAATATCAATTCAGTTCGCCTTCGTTTGCCGCTGGTTCTGGACTTTCTGGAGAAGCACACACCGGATGTGTTGTGCCTGCAGGAAACCAAATGCCCTGATAACCAGTTTCCGCTCAAAGAGCTGCGCAATGCCGGTTATGAGCACATCGCGATCAGCGGTCAGAAGGGCTATCACGGTGTAGCTACACTGTCGCGCAGGCCGATGGAAAATACGGAAGTTATTGGCTTCTGTGATATGGGGGACTGCCGTCACCTCAGCAGTGTTGTGCAGGCAGGCGGTAAATCAATCCGCATCCATAATTTCTATGTGCCTGCCGGCGGGGATGAACCGGATGTGACGATCAATCCGAAATTTGCCCATAAGCTGAATTTCCTTGAGGAAATGCGGGCAGTAACGGCAGATCGCGGTGATGGTTTTTCTTCCATTCTGGTGGGCGATCTCAATATTGCACCGCTGGAAAATGATGTCTGGTCACATAAACAGATGCTGAAAATTGTCAGCCATACGCCGGTTGAAACCGAGACACTGGAAGATTTGCGGGTGAAAGGCGGCTGGAGTGATCTGATGCGTCAGGTCATCCCTGCAGATCAGAAAATTTACACCTGGTGGAGCTACCGAGCCAAAGATTGGGATGCATCTGATCGCGGCCGTCGTCTTGATCACGTCTGGGGTTCCAAAGATCTTGAACAGCATATGAAAGAATTGCAGGTTCTGC
>NZ_ANNO01000074.1:0-6449 GCF_000409565.1 Pseudochrobactrum sp. AO18b | reverse complement strand
GTGACTTGAATAAGTCACGATGCCTGTCTAAATAAATGTCACGGCTACTCATGCCGGTTAAAAGTGTATTTGAGGAGTTCATCACAATGAAGCAGACAGCACAGTTTTTCTTAACTGATGTTTTTGTTGTTTCACTGGATGCTGCTCTTGATAACGCTGTACACACTGCAAAATATTTCTGCGCAAACGCCTGACGGCCGCAGTCTTTTTCAAAATCTTTCTCTTCATCTGTCCCGTGAACGTACCGGTCTGATCGGGCGTAACGGCACCGGTAAATCAACTCTATTGCGTATCATAGCGGGCGAAACAGCACCGGCCAGTGGTTCGCTGACCAGTCATGCCAAACTCGGCTTCCTGCATCAGAATACGAATGAAGCGCATGAAACGATTGCCGACTTGTTTGGTGTGACGGCGCAACTGGCTGCGCAGGCGCGTATTCTGGCAGGTGAAGGCAGCGACGATGATCTGGATGATGCGGACTGGACATTGGAAAGCAGGATTGAGGATGCGCTCTCCCAAATGGGACTGCCAAAACTCAGCGCGCAAACGCAGTTGGATAGTTTGAGCGGCGGGCAGAAAACCCGTGCCGCTCTGGCTGCCCTGATTTTCCACGAGCCGGATCTGATCTTGCTGGATGAGCCGACCAACAATCTGGACATGCAGGGGCGTGAGGCTGTGCTGCATCTGCTGCGCAACTGGCGTGGCGGGGCGCTGGTGGTCAGCCATGACCGCACATTATTGCGCGAGATGGACCGGATTATTGAGCTGACGCCGATTGGTGTGTCGTCTTATAGTGGTAACTGGGATTTTTATGAGACGCGCAAAGCGGAAGAACTTGCCGCTGCCCGTCATGATCTTGCTGTGGCTGAAACAGCTGTCAAACAGGCGGAGAAACAGGCGCGGCTCATCAGGGAACGGCAGGAGAAACGAGATTCTGCCGGTAAGAAATCCCGTTTCAGTGCAGGCCAAAGCAAATTGCTGCTGGATGCCAGAGAAGATCGCGCACAGGCAACCGGCGGGCGTAATAATCAACTGGCGCAAAAGCAGGCAGAAAGCAGCCAGCAGGCACTGAGCGAGGCGCAGAGCAAGTTTGAGCGGCTGATCCCGCAGAATTTTGGCCTCGGCAATCTCAGTCTTGCCACAACGAAAACGGTACTCGTTGCGGAATATCTGACAATGGCTTTTAATGGTCACCAGCCGTTATTTCAGGATTTGTCTTTGCAGATTACAGGGCCGGAGCGCATTGCATTATGCGGGCCGAACGGATCAGGAAAAACGACTTTGCTGCATATATTGGCGGGAAAGCTGACACCGCAGCAGGGCAGCGTACAATATTATGTCCGTCATGCCATGTTGGATCAGCATGTGAGCCTGCTGGATGATGATCTGAGTATCAGGGATAATTTCAAGCTTCTGCAACCTGAAGCTACGAACAATGATTGCCGCGCCGCGCTGGCGCGCTTCATGTTCCGTGCGGATGCGGCTTTGCAAAAGGTTGGAGAACTCAGCGGTGGTGAGAGGCTGCGGGCAGGTTTGGCCTGTGTGCTGGGTGGTGTTCAGGCACCGGAACTGCTCATCCTTGATGAGCCAACCAATCATCTGGATATTGTCGCACTGCAATCAGTGGAAACGGCGCTCAATGCCTATGAAGGCGCATTGCTGATTACCAGCCATGATGAGGTGTTTTTGAACGCAATCGCACTTACGCGGCGTATCGAATTGCCGCTTTAAAGCATGTCAGGCAAAGCCGGAGATGCTTTAATCGGAAAAACGGGATGACAGCTTGTCGATCTGCTCGACCATCTCATTCAGATTATTGCTGATATGCAGATAGAGCGAAGCGGCAAGCTCCGGATATTCTTCCAGAATGCGGTGGAAGATGGAGCGGCTGAGACGGATGACTTCGGTTTCTGTATCGGCGACGGCGCCGGTCAGACGACTGGTCTGTGCAATCAGTGCCATTTCACCCAGTACTGAACCGGTGCTGATTGAGCGCAGATTGACGCGTCCCTGCTTGCCTTCATGAAAAAGGGTAATGCTGCCGCTGACAACAATATAGGCGCAGTCAGCACTTTGCCCTTCATGAAACAGTTCCCTGCCGGTACGCAGAACCATGCGTTCTGCGCCAAAGGCAAGCAGCCGCAGGTGCTGAGCCGAGAAGGCCTCGAAAAGGCCAATCGTACTCAGGAACTGAATGTCATCATCGAGCGCCATATGTCTCTTTCTTACACATAATCCTTATTCCGGAACCGGTTCCCGCTCGGGAATAATCGTGTCCTGTTCCGGAAGAATTATGCTGTAACCCAAATTACCGAAAAATATCTAAAGTTTTCGATAAAATCATCTTTTATGCAGAATATTAAGCAGCCCGGACAGAATGAATGCCGGGCTGCCTTCATTCTCAGGGAACCAGCTTATACCCGCCGCTTTCAGTAATCAGCAGGCTGGCATTGGACGGATCCAGTTCGATTTTCTGACGCAGGCGATAGACATGGGTTTCCAGCGTGTGCGTGGTAACGCCGGAATTATAGCCCCAGACTTCTTCCAGCAAGACATCGCGTCCGACCACACCACCGGCGCGGTACAGGAATTTGATGATTGCCGCTTCTTTTTCAGTGAGGCGGATTTTATCGCCTTTCTGGTCAAGCAGCAGCTTCTGGCTTGGTTTGAATGTATAAGGCCCGACGATAAAGGTCGCGTCTTCGCTCTGTTCATGCTGGCGCAGCTGCGCGCGGATGCGGGCAAGCAGCACGGCAAAACGGAACGGCTTGGTCACATAGTCATTGGCACCGGACTCAAAGCCCAGAATGGTGTCGCAATCCGTATCGTGACCGGTCAGCATGATGATCGGTGATGTAAAACCACCGGCACGCAGCTGTTTGACGGCATCACGGCCATCCATATCCGGCAGGCCGACATCCATAATCAGCAGGCTGATATTATTTGCCCGTGCGGTCTGAATTGCTTTGCCGGCAGTATCTTCCTGCAGGATCTGAAATTCAGGATGAAGTGACAGCTGGTCGATCAGGATGGAACGAAGATCCTCATCATCATCAACGATCAGAAGTGTATGGGCGATCATATCTGCCTCATTCGGTTTCAAAAACGGGAGCTGAACATCAGCAAGATGGGTGATTTATGACATTTAACGAAGAAAAACTAAAGAGAGGTCAGATGAAACAAAATTTACCTTATAAAATACGCCTTTAATGCTGCTTTTAAGCGATCTGACATCAGTTTATGGATGTGAATAAAATTAGCTGTGTAAATATATGACATGGGAAATGATTCTCTGGTGTTTCCAGAGCGTTACCGGAAAATAGCATACAAAACCGGTCCGGAGGGGGCCTATACATATGATACTCGGCAGAGAAGCAAAGCAAAGCGGCCTGATGCAGGGCGACACAGGCAGAAAGACATCCCGCACGATTAAAGTTATGGATGTTCATGTGCGTCCCGGGCATCGCAGTCAGGGTTATCTGGTTGCCGGACCGCTGGTGCTGCGCTGTGCTTTGGGCAAGGGCGGCGTGTCCTCCCGCAAGCGCGAAGGGGATGGTGCAACGCCTTTGACGCAGATGCGTCTGCTTTACGGATATCGCCGACAGACACCGGTGATCGGGGATCAGCCGGCAACAGCATTGCGCTTTCGGGCTACGCAGCCACAGGATGGCTGGTGTGATGCCGCCAATGACCGCAATTATAACCGGCCGGTCGCAGCCACCTATCAGCGCAGCCACGAGAAGATGTGGCGCAAGGATGAGCTCTACGATATTTGCGTGGTCATGGACTGGAATATTACCGAGCGCAAAAAAGGCTGCGGCAGCGCGATATTTTTCCATCTTTCACGGGAAACCTATACGCCGACAGAAGGCTGTATTGCCCTGAGCCGTCGCGACATGATGCGTTTATTACCGCATCTTTCGGGAGATACGGTTATCCGTGTGCGACGCGGCTGATTTATCTCACATTCATGTCGCGGGCAGATACATGATTTGTCTGAGCGTATCGAAAATCTTCGGATGAACGGACTGGGCAACATTAAAGCGCATGAACCGGCTGCATGTCTGTGACTGGCTGAAAATATTACCGGGAGCCAGAACGATATTGTGATCCAAAGCGCGTCTGGCAATCATGTCGCTGTCCACACCCTCCGGCAGATCATCCGGCAATTGCGCCCAGAGAAACATGCCGCCAACCGGCTCACACCAGAGCTTGAAGCCTGCATTAAGAAGCTTCTGCCGCGTCCGTGTCTGACATTCTGCCAGCCGGACGCGGATTTTCTCAATATGGCTGCGGTAGCTGCCGTCTGTCAGCAACTGATAGATGATCTGTGAAGACAGCGCATTGCTGGCGAAGTTGGTCGCCAGTTTCATGTCGGTGAGATTTTCCAACCAGTCAGGACGCGCGGCAATATAACCGGTGCGCGTGGCCGCTGACAGGGATTTGGAGAAGCTGCCAATATGGATCACCCGTTCCAGACCGTCGAGTTCTGCTAAGAGCGGTGGCGGATTCTGATGAAAATCTGCAAAAATATTATCCTCAACCAGAATCAGATCATGCTGTTCGGCGAGTTTGAGCAGGCGGTGTGCCGTTGCCGGCTGTATGGTGGCACCGGTCGGATTGTGAATGCCGGAATTGCAGAGATAGAGTTTTGGCCGGTATTGGGTGCAAAGGCGTGCGAAGCTTTCCAGATCAGGGCCTTGCGGTGTGTAAGGCACGCCGACAAGATTGACGCCCTGCGCCAATAACAGGCCACGGAAATTGAAATAACACGGATCATCAATCAGCACCGTATCACCGGAACGGATAAAGGTACGGCAGATCAGATCAAGCGCATTGGTGCCGGAATCGGTGAGCAGGATTTGTGACGGGGCTGCTGTAACGCCCTGTTCACGAAGACGGGTGCTGAGCAACTGGCGTAGCAATGGCAGGCCGAGCGGTTCGTCATATTCCGATATATTCGATGCAGGGTTGCGGGCGATCTGGCGCAAAGCGCGGCGGATGGCTTCTTCCGGCAGCCAGTCTGACGGCAGCCAGCCGCAACCCGGTCTGAAGGTAGTTTCTGTATTGCTCAGCGATTGGCGCATCACCCAATAGGGATTGATATTGCGGTTATGAGTGTCTGCAAAATCCGAGCTGATGAGTGGCGGATGATTTTTCTCAGCGACATAAAAACCGGCACCGCGCCGTGCCTGAATAATGCCTTCAGCCACCAGCCGGTCATAGGCCTCCACCACTGTGGATTTGGATATGGACATGGTTTCCGAAAGGCGTCGGATGGAAGGCAGACGCGCGCCCGGCATCAGGCTCATGGCGCTGATACGGTCGCGGATGATTGTCATCACCTTCTCAACCAGCGTTGTCGCTTCCAGAATTTCCTGACTGACGGAAAGCTGATCAGCCGTATCGCTTGCTGTTTGCAGCGCGTCCGGCGCTGTATATCCGGAATGATAAGTCATCTGTATCTCCGAATTGAGCAGTACAGTTTGTTTAAATTGTACTGAAATTGTATCTGACAATTTTGCCTGTGTATCAATATTTATCGCGAAATACGCAATAAATTTCGAGAATATGTGAAAATGAATAAGCAAGCGGATAGCCAAAGTGCTGGCTGGATCAGCGGTTTTATAGGTGTTTTAATTTTCAGCGGCTCTCTGCCTGCAACGCGTTTGGCTGTCTTGCAGATTGATCCGGTTTTTCTGACAGTGCTACGGGCGACCATTGCCGGTCTTTTGGGCGGCGCTCTGTTGCTGGCATTTCGCGAGAAATTACCGACGCCATCTGAGCTGATTTCACTCGCTCTGGTTTCAGGCGGTGTTGTGGTCGGGTTCCCGTTATTTACGGCTTTGGCCTTGCAATATGTGACCTCTGCCCATGCAATTGTCTTTATCGGTCTGCTGCCGCTCAGTACGGCAATTTTTGCGGTGTTGCGGGGAGATAGCAATCCGTCATGGCGGTTCTGGATGTTCTCGCTGGCGGGCAGTGCAGCGGTGGCATTTTTTGCCTTGGCGAAAGATCAGTCGGGCGGTGAATTTTCGCTCTATGGCAATGTGATGATGCTGTTGTCGATCATTGTCTGCGGCTATGGCTATGCGGAAGGTGCGCGGCTGTCCCGCACGATTGGTGGTTGGCAGGTGATCTGCTGGGCGCTGGTATTGGCGCTGCCGGTAATGCTGGTGCTGGCTGTCGCATTGCGGCCGGATAATTTTGCGGGTATTGAAGTGCCTGCATGGCTGGGTGTGGGATATGTGTCGCTGTTCAGTATGCTGATCGGCTTTTTCTTCTGGTATCACGGGCTGGCACTTGGCGGTGCGGCAGGCGTGGGCCAGTTGCAATTATTGCAGCCGTTTTTCGGTCTCGCTCTGGCAGCTTTTGTGCTTGGCGAACCGGTGAGCATCGCGATGATGGCGGTGGCATGTGTTGTGGGGATGTGTGTTGCCGGAGCTGAG
>NZ_ANNO01000073.1:0-17580 GCF_000409565.1 Pseudochrobactrum sp. AO18b | reverse complement strand
TGGCGGAAACCATCAAAATAGCTGATCGCAGAGCTCAGTGCCGGTACCGGCACACCGGCAGTCACCGCGGCAGCCACAACCTGACGTAGACTTTGCGCAGCCACACTCATTTGCTCAACAAATGCAGGTGCCAGAAGCAGATTATCCACCTCACTCGCAGCAAAAGCCTCCCCGATTTCATCCAGAAACTGTGAGCGGATGATACAACCGGCGCGCCAGATACGTGCAATCGTTGCCAGTGGCAAATTCCACTGATGCTCCTGTGAGGCCGCGGCCATCACTGCAAAGCCCTGCGCATAAGCCGCAATTTTTGCGGCCAGCAATGCCTGCTCCAGTGCATCAATAAAAGCCTGATCCGCCTTGATCGATCCTGTCTGCACCGGCTCGCCATAGGCATTTGCCAGTTTCTGCCGTTGCGCAATCAGAGAAGATATTGAGCGTGCAGCAACTGCCGCTTCAATACCTGTCGCCGGAACACCGAGAAACTGACTTTCAATTGCCGCCCAGCGTCCGGTACCTTTTTGCCCTGCAGCATCGAGAATAGTATCAGGCACCGGCTTTCCGGTTTCAGGATCAAGCGCTTTCAGCACTTCTGCCGTAATCTCAATGAGATAGGAATTCAGCGCGCCTGTATTCCATTTTGCAAAAATCGGCGCGATTTCTCCCGCCTTCAAACCGCAGACATCACGTAAAATGCCATAAATTTCCGCAATCATCTGCATATCGGCATATTCAATACCGTTATGAATGGTTTTGACGAAATGCCCCGCACCATCCGGCCCCATACGGGCACTGCATGGTTCGCCTTTATAACGCGCGGCAACCGCATCCAAAATCGGCTCAATCCGCGCATAGGCTTCAGGCGTACCGCCAACCATCATTGACGGGCCGTTACGCGCACCTTCCGCACCACCGGAAATGCCCATGCCAACAAAAGTCGGATCATTTTCGCCGAGTGAATTCAGACGACGCACCGTATCGCGGTAATCGGAATTGCCGGAATCAATAATAATGTCGCCTTTTTCCAGAAAGGTCTTGAGCTTGGCCATTTCCGTATCAACCGGACTACCTGCTTTAATCAGCATGATAATCGGACGCGGCCGGGCAATATTCTGGCTGAGCTGTTCCATAGTCGCACAGGGAATAATGCGCTCCTGCAACTCACCGCTGGAAGCGTAAAATTTTTCTAATACCGGCGCTTCACGGTCATAAACTGCAACCCGATATCCTTTTTCAGCAATATTGAGCGCCAGATTAGAACCCATGACGCCAAGCCCGATCAGTCCGATATCTGCCAGTTGCATTCTGTTTTCCCTATATGTGAACTTTCCGGTAAAATAGCCGGAGCATAATTCTTCGTTCTATATAGGTATGCTATTCAAAACCGGTTTCAACTGAAAGCAGAGACTGACAGCTGAAACCGGTTATTTTTCTTTAAATTCCGCTCTATTTAAACAGCAATGGCCTGACGGTCAGCAATCAGCTTGCCAGTAGCGGTCAGCACACCGGATGCACCGTCCAGATAATTTTCTTCCAGTTCCAGCACCAGAAAACGGTGACGTTCCACAGGCCCCGGCATAGCCAGATCAGCCATTTTATTGCCGGTAAATCCGAAACGGCCGTAATATTCCGGATCGCCCACCAGCAAAATTGCCTTATGACCAAGCGCCTGCGCATTGTGAATAGCCTGACGCATCAAGGCAGCGCCGACACCCCGCCCCGCATAAATTGTCTCAACCGCCAAAGGCCCCAGCAGCAAAGCAGGCACAGCTTCTCCGCCGGCTTTTTTACCGGCAGAAATATGCCAGAGCCGGACACTGCCGATCATCTCTCCATGCGCATCGCAGGCAATCAATGCCAGCCCATAGGCAGGCACGCGTTTACGGCGCAGCTTTTCCGATGATTTGCGCTTGCGTCCCTCGCCCATCACACGGTCGAGCAAAGCCTCACGCGCGCTGCTGTCCGCAGACGTTTCATGCGCAATACTAAACGAGACCGGTGCCGGAGCAGTGATTTGCGCGGCTGACAATTCAGCCGTGGTTCCGGCCACAACAGAAGAAGCAGACATCAGCGTGAACCTTAAAGCATTCGCGTGAGGCAAATGCGCTAAAACAAAGCGGTAAGGGGCATTGTTTCCTCACACATATGGATGAGGATAAACACAAAGCAAAAATCTTATGTGACAAGACCGGTGAAATCTCTTCACCGGTATCATTCGCAATGTGAGGCTGAATATGCGTCCCTGACGAGACGCATATCAGTATCAGATCACATAGGAGCGCAGCGGTTCAAAACCGTTAAACGCAACAGCCGAATAGGTCGTTGTGTAAGCGCCGGTGCCTTCGATCAGCACTTCATCACCAATGGTCAGCGAGACCGGCAGCGGATAAGGTGCCTTTTCATACATCACATCGGCGCTGTCACAGGTCGGGCCTGCCAGAACACAAGGTTCCAGAGTATCGCCGTCACGCGGAGTCACGATCTGATAACGGATCGCTTCATCCATGGTTTCAGCCAGACCGCCGAATTTACCGATATCGAGATAGACCCAGCGATTGTCATTGTCAGCTTTACGGGAAACCAGAACCACTTCGGTTTTGATCACACCGGCATTGCCAACCATGCCGCGACCCGGCTCGATAATGGTTTCCGGCAGACGATTGCCGAAATGACGGCTCAGCGCATCGAAAATAGCTTCGCCATAGGCCTGTGCGGTCGGGATATCTTTGAGATAACGGGTCGGGAAACCACCGCCCATATTGACCATACGCAGGTTGATGCCTTCTTTAGCCAAAAGGTCAAACACGCCTTTGGTATCGGCCAGAGCACGATCCCAAGCAGTCAGATCAGTCTGCTGTGAACCGACATGGAACGATACGCCATAGGCATCCAGACCCAGCTGATGGGCTGCACGCAGCACATCAACAGCCATTTCCGGAACGCAGCCGAATTTACGCGACAGCGGCCATTCAGCACCTTCACCGTCAGCGAGAATGCGGCAGAACACGCGGGAACCAGGAGCCGCACGGGCAACTTTTTCCACTTCTGCAACGCAATCAACAGCATAGAGGCGAATGCCATATTCATAGGCGCGTGCAATATCGCGCTCTTTCTTGATGGTATTGCCATAAGAAATGCGGTCAGGTGTTGCACCGGCATTGAGTGCCATTTCAATTTCCGCAACCGAAGCTGTGTCGAAGTTCGAGCCCATGGAGGCGAGCAGCGACAGAATCTGCGGTGCAGGATTTGCCTTTACCGCATAGAAAATGCGCGAGGCCGGCAGAGCCTTTTCAAAATGTTCATAATTTTCACGCACAACGTCGAGGTCAACGACAAGGCAAGGGCCTTCCGGACGTCGGGTGGCGAGAAAGTCGATAATGCGCTGTGTAGCCATCCTGATCTCCTGAACTGCAATAAGCAGTAAAAAGCCGCATCTTCATATCATTTGCGATGCGAAAGCCTGCCCCCGTGCAATGACGCACAAGGTTGAGCATGGTTTCAAAGGACTGATGAGCAAATACCTGCGCATACACGCATCAAAAGCCATCAGAGGGACAAACTGCCTTACGGCAAATATGAATCAGCTCTTCGCGCAACCGGCCTTTGGAGATGCAGGAAACACGGAACAAATACATATGCAGATGGATCAACGCCCTGAATTTAGCGTTTTTCCGCTTTGTCTGCCTTGGCTTGGAATGGGAAAAACCCGGTTCCGCACTTAGGGCAATGAGGGTGTGCCTCTTTGAGTTCCCGACCTGTGGAGAGCCGGAAGACACCAGAAAGGCCCGCACCGTCGTTGCTTCAAGGTGTCCTTGATCCATGGTTGGCCATCAGATCAACTGGAGCGGTTAGGTCCAGGTTACCGTACCGGTCTATTCTCCATTCAGAATACCGGCGGACACCCACAGGCACGTGCGACTTTGGGCAAGCGCGATATAAGATGATTTATGTGTCCACACAATGACAAATTTGCGCCGGTTTGATTTTTTTGGTTAATAAATCACTTCTTTATTCAAAATACGGCGCAGTGCTTTATGTAGATGATAAAAATAGGTGTCTTATTGATCGCAATGCAGCGAATCACTTTGATATTTCTGAGACATTTTGAATATTCAGGATCGCGATATATGGTGCGGTTTAGTCGCTGATCTGGAGGACAGAGCTTATGGACACACTCACACGGATGCGTGCTTTTATTGATGTTGTGGAGGCCGAAGGTTTCTCAGCAGCTGCGCGCAAAATTGGTCGTTCCAAAGCCCTTCTGTCCAAATATGTCCGCGAGCTGGAAGATGATCTGGGCGTGCGGCTACTGAACCGTACAACTCGGCAATTTTCGCTTACCGAAAGCGGCCACACTTATTATCACCGCGCAACGGAGATTCTGCGTGAGCTGGATGATCTGCAAGACTCTATTTCCGAGAGCAGCGGCGATGTGCGCGGCAAGATCAAACTGACAGCCCCGCGCAGCTTTGCGGATGCCTCACTGGGCATGTCACTGATTGATTTCTGCGCAGATCATCCGGAGATTGCGCTGGATATCCACCTTGATGACCGGTTTGTTGATCTGGTTGAGGAAGGCTTTGACCTTGCCATCCGCATCACCCGCTTGCAGGATTCATCGCTGATCGCCAAAAGGCTGAGCGCATTTCACACTGTTGTCTGCGCCTCACCTGATCTGATCGCACGGCTGGGCATGCCGGAAACACCGGAGCAATTGCGGGAAATGCCCTGCATCATTGATACCAACAGCCGCTCCCGCAATAACTGGCAGTTCCGCAATCAGGACGGCTCGATGATGACAGTCGCCATCCGCGGCCCACTGGAGGTCAACAGCCCGCTCACCACCATGGCAGCGACTGTCAAAGGTCTGGGCTTCAGCGTTCTGCCGCGTTTTGTTGCTGATGGTGAGTTGAATAAAGGCACACTTGTGCCGGTGCTCCTAGATTATATGCTTAATGACGGCGGCATTTATGCCGTTTACCCGCACCGTACCTATCTGCCTGCCAAAGTACGCCTGCTGGTCGATTATCTCGCCAAATGGTTCAAAGATAATCCGTGCAAAGAGCTGACCAATGACGAGGCGTAAAACCTGTAGACTGTCGTCGTAGTTTTGCCTCACTCATTCTCCAAATTCCGAACCAGCATTGACCGCTCAAAAGAGTGATTTTCGTTTCCATGACCAGCAGCAAAAACAAGTCTTTACTGAATGTCCTCGGCCTGACCTGTCTCATGACAGGGCTGGGTGTTGTCGCGGCATCAGCGCATCCGCATGTTTTTGCCGAAGCCCGTCTGGAAATCACAATCACACCGGAGCGCACAGTTGAGAAACTGGCGCATGTCTGGCGCTTTGATGATCTGTTCTCGTCAACCGTCCTGATGGAATTTGACAAGAAAGGCACGCTGAAACTCGACAGCGCCGAGTTGAATGAACTCAGCACAACAATCGACACTTCTATTGCCGAGTATAAATATTTTCAGACAGTTACGCAGGACGGCAAAGATATTGCCATGAACAAGCCTGAGCATCTGATTGCTGATCTGCCGGATAATCAGCTGATCGTCCTGTTTGAAAGTAAGCCGGAAAAACCGCTGAAACTGGAACCCGGCCATAAAGTCAGTTTCGGCGTCTATGACCCGACTTTCTATACGGCGATTGATTATCTGAAAGACGAAGATCTGGTGGTGAAGGGCATGCCATCCGGCTGCAGTTCTGCTGTTGTGCGCCCTGATCCCGATGAGGCACTCGCCCAGAACCAGCAAAGTCTGACACAGGCATTCTTCGACGAAGCCGCGGCGATGACCAATGACGTGTCTAAATTCTTCGCAACCCGAATAGAAATCACCTGTAAATAACAAGCCCACGGCCAGCGCATTAGGATTGGTCAAAATTCAAATTTGTTACGTTATATCATCAGAGGCATTCCGGCATGAACCACGCAAAGCAACACACTCTTACTCTATCCCCGTTAAGAGCCTGTGCTTTGCTGCTGACCATATGCACCTGTCTGTTGTTTGTACTTCACAATCAGGCATGGGCGCAGTCTTCATTAGGTATCGGCGCCAGTGAAGTCACATTGCAGCCAACCGGCCCGTTTGCAAAACTGATATTGTGGATTAATGCCGAGCAAAAACGCTTCTATCTGATGATGACCACCGCGCTGAAAGCGATGAAGGATGATCCGTGGGCTGCGTGGACATTGGTCAGCCTGTCTTTTCTCTATGGTATTTTGCATGCCGCCGGCCCCGGCCACGGCAAAGCGGTGATCTCATCCTATATGATTGCCAATGAAACAGCTTTGCGACGCGGAATTTTTCTTTCCTTCATCTCATCCGTTTTGCAGGCACTGTCCGCTATTTTTCTGGTCGGCATGGCATGGTTTGTGCTGCGTGGCATCGGCATTTCAATGGGAAAAGCAGGACGCGGCATGGAAATAGCCAGCTATGTGCTGGTCATTCTCTGCGGGATTTATATCATCTTCCGCAAGCTTCGCTCAAAACCGCAATGTGCTCCTGCAATAGTGGTTGAAACAATGGCACCGGCTCCCGTCTGGCAAGGTTCACTCTCAGCCTCGGCAACACAAAAACCATCGGCATTGAACACATCCATGCGGCTTAAATATCAGCCAACCAATGCAAAACCGGCTGTCTTTGACCATGAGTTTTCAGGGAATGGCGCCAATTGCACAGCCTGCGGCCACAGTCACCTTGCTGATCCGTCCACTCTGAGCGGTGAATTCAACTGGAAAACCGCATGGGCAGCGATTATCGCCGTCGGCATCCGTCCCTGCTCCGGCGCGATTATTGTACTGACATTCTCAATGCTCAACGGCCTGATGCTGGGTGGCATTCTCTCTGCCTTTGCCATGGCATTCGGTACTTTCATCACCGTCGCCTTGCTCGCAACACTGGCTGTCACGGCTAAAAATACGGCGCTGCGCCTGGTCAAGAATCCGCTGATGTCAGCACGTTTGCAAACGGCGATTGAAATCGCCGCTGCATTATTCATCATTCTGACAGGCGTGCTTCTTCTGATTGCTGCCCTGAGTTAATTCTCTTTGTGGTGTTTTCGCTGTGATTTCGCCCGCAGCCAGAACACCACAAAAAAGGCCATCACAAAGACAACCGCAATCAGCGCCGCCAGCACATGGCTGTAAGGCCCGACCGCCAGCATGATGATCGGCATGGAATAAAACAGCGCGCCGAAAACCACCATAATCAGTGCGGCGGCTATAGCGGAATTGCGCGTATCCTTCTTATTCTGCTGTGGGGATGCCATGCGCTTATCTCCGGCCTGTATCGGCGTAGAAGCTTTCCAGCTTTTTGATCTGCTGCCCGTTCGCGTCAAAGTTTTCTGGCGCGAGCCAGTTTTGGTAAGCCTGTTTCAATGCAGGCCATTCACTGTCGATCACCGAATACCATGCAGTGTCACGGTTCTTGCCTTTAACAATCAGATGCTGCCGGAAAATACCTTCAAACTGAAAACCGAAACGCTCCGCCGCACGCTTTGACGGCAGATTGTCATTATTGCATTTCCACTCATAACGGCGGTAACCGAGCTCATCAAAAATATATTGCATGAACAGATACTGGGCTTCGGTCGCAGCCGGCTTGCGTGAAATCAGCGGCCCCCAATAGATATTACCGATTTCAATACTGCCATTCTCGGCATCAATGCGCATCAGCGCCTGACGACCGGCAATTTTACTTGTCGCCTTGTCAATCGTGACGAAAAACATAGTCGTCTGGCTTGCGGCGGATTTCTCCAGCCATGGCAGCATCTCTTCGAGCGTTGCAGGCACTGTATCAAACAGCCATGTGAAACGGCTGTCCGCATCGGCAACGCTGGACGCCTCAAACAGCCCCTGCCCGTGCTTTTCAACACTCAGCGGCTCCAGCCGCACAAACTGCCCTTCAAGAACTTTGCGCTCAGGAACAGGCCGCGCTGTCCACTCTGACAAGTCCTGCATAATCATTCTCCTCTTCCTCAAAAGGAAATGACCATATTTTATGCAGATTGCAAACTTATTTCACTTTGCTGCAGTCTTGCGGCACTGCGATCTATCGACACTGCTTTGATAAGTGCAAAAACCTGCTCGCCGGTTTTCAGATTGAGATCCTGCACAGATTTGCGCGAAATACGGGACAATAATTGCACATCGCCCAATTGCAGGCGCAATTCCGCAAACGGCCCGTCATCGGTTGAGATTGCAGTAATCGTTACCGGAAAAATATTGCGGATACTGATATCCACCGGCGCAAAGCGCGACAGAGATACATCGCGCGAGCGGATACGCAGACGCACTTTCATCCCCGATTGCAATGCATGGTCTGTCAGCTGAAAATTATGCCCGCCAATGGCAATGTCAGCCATGGCATAGGCATCATCACTGCGGGTGACTTCCCCTTGCAAAAGCACACTTGTCGTATCGCCCGTACCATCAATCTGGCTGAAAATATCAAACACTGAACCGCTTTCCCGTACCCGTCCCTGCTCCAGCAGCACAAGCGTATCCGCCAGCCGCGCGACTTCATCCACCTCGTGACTGACAAAGACAATCGGCAGCCCGCTCTCGTCACGCAGACGCTCCAGATAAGGTAAAATTTCCTGACGCCGCGCATGATCCAGCGATGACAGAGGCTCATCGAGCAGCAGCAGGCGCGGTACCGACAGTAATGCCCGCCCGATCGCCACACGCTGTTTCTCACCGCCGGACAATTGATGCGGCTTGCGCTGTAATAAAGCGCCGATGCCGAGCAGCTCGGTTATTTCCTCAACCTTACGCTCCGGCTCACGTTTACCTGCCCATTGCGCATAGGTCAGATTGCGCAAAACACTGAGATGCGGAAACAGACGGGCATCCTGATAGACATAGCCGATATGGCGTTCTTCAGGACGGAGATTGATGTTTCTGGCGCTGTCAAACAGCACCAGATTGCCAACGGCAATACGTCCTTCCTCAGGGCGCAGTGTTCCGGCAATCATCCGCAGCAAAGTGGTTTTACCGGCACCGGACGCACCGAATAATGCTGTAACGCCGGTCTCAGCACGAAAGGCCGCCTCAACGCGAAACCCGCCATTGCCGCCTTTTACATTGAAATCAAGGGTATTGAAGCTGATTTGATGTGTCATTTACCAGCTCCGCTCAACCGGCGCTGCAACCATTCGGACAGCACCACCGCCAACACAGACAGCACAACGGAAACCAGAATAAGCTTCAGCGCAGCGGCATCACCGCTCGGCGTTTGCATCAGCGCATAAATCGCCAGCGACAGGGTTTGCGTTTCGCCCGGAATATTCGAGACAAAAGTTATTGTAGCGCCAAACTCGCCGAGCGCTTTGGCAAAACCCAGCACACTACCGGCGATAATGCCCGGTATCAGCAAAGGCAGCGTCACAGTCATAAAGGCTTTGATGCGCCCTGCTCCCAAAGTGCGGGCAGCTTCTTCCAAACCCCTGTCAATATTTTCAATCGCCAGCCGCATCGGGCGGATCAGCAATGGCAGTGCCATCACACCGGCAGCCAAGGCTGCCCCTGTCCAGCGGAAAGCGAAGGTAAAATCAAACCATTGCAGTAGCAGACTGCCGATAGCGCCGCGCGTACCAAACAGCACCAGCAGAAAATAACCGGTTACTACCGGCGGCAGCACCAGCGGCATTGTCAGCACCGCCTGTAACAGGCTTTTGCCGGGGAAATTATAGCGTGCCAATATCCACGCAAAACCAAATGCAACCGGCAAGGCTCCGAGGATAGCAAGCCCTGCTATCCTCAAAGACAAAGCGATAATTTCCATTTCCGGCATTGCCATCAGTCAGATCGGAGCCTTATTTTGCTTCTGCCGCAGGCACAAAGCCCTTATCAGCAATGATTGCCTGTCCGGCATCGCTGCGCAGAAATGCAAGAAATGCCTTGGAGTTTTCGTCAGACTTGCCGACCAGTGCCGCAGGATAAAGAATTGGCGCGTGGCTGGACGCAGGAAAACGATAAACTTCAGTCAGTTCAGGCACCTGTGCACGATCCGATGCATAAACAATACCGGCTTTCACTTCACCGCGGGAAACATATTGCAGCGCTACGCGCACATTTTCCGCGAAGACCGCATTGGCAGACACATCACCCCAGATGCCGAGTTTTTCAAGTGCTGCCTTGGCATATTTACCGGCAGGCACATTTGACGGATCGCCCATCGAGAAACGGCCGGCTTTGAGGATTTCCGCAGCTTCTGCCGGTTTTGTATCTTTGGCACCGGCGATAACCAGCGCATTACCGGCGATCACAGCGCGGCTGTCATTATCGATCAGCTTGCGTTCCTGCACATAATCCATCCAGTCGAGATCGGCTGAGATAAAAATGCTGGCTGGCGCACCGGCTTCAATCTGTTTCGCCAGCACAGAGGATGACGCATAGGATGCGGTTACTTCCGCACCGTTTTCAGCCTTAAATTTCTCTGCTGCCGTATCAATCACATCTTTCATGCTGGCCGCAGCAAATACGACAATCTTTTCTGCCGCTAAGGTTGGCAGGGCAGTTCCGGCAAGCAGGCCAAGTGCAACAACAAATCTGATCATGATATCCCTCAATATTTTCAATCATTATATTTCATCATGCATAACGATTCCTGCCTTATGCTTCAAGCAAATAAAAAAGGCCCTCCGAAGGGAGAGCCTTTTGCAAAAGAGTACGACTAAATATCAGTCGCCGATATGCTGCTTGGCACCGCGCTCTTTCGCCAGCAGAACCTGACGCTGACGTTCCGCATAACGGGCACGATCAGCATCGCTGCGCTCGTGATAGCAAGTGTCGCAGGAAATACCTTCCTGATAGAATTTCGACAATTTTCCCTCCGGCGTCACCGGATTGCGGCAGGCGCGGCACAGTTCCACATCGCCTTCCACCAGACCATGACCAACAGAAACACGCTCGTCAAAAACGAAGCATTCACCTTCCCAGCGTGTATCTTCCGCAGGCATATCTTCGAGATATTTCAGAATGCCGCCTTTGAGGTGGAAGACATCATCAAAGCCCAGACCTTTTACAAAAGCCGTTGCCTTCTCGCAGCGGATACCGCCGGTGCAGAACATGGCAATTTTCTTGCCTTCCAGCTCGTCGCGGTGGTCTTCAACCCATTGCGGAAACTCACGGAAAGTCTTGGTTTTCGGATCAATCGCGCCTTTAAAAGTGCCGATGGCATATTCATAATCATTACGTGTATCGATAAGGATCGTGTTCTCATCATCAATCAGCGCATTCCACTCCTGCGGCTGCACATAAGTGCCGACGCTCTGCAACGGATCAATCCCGTCCACACCCATGGTCACGATCTCTTTCTTGAGACGGACTTTCATGCGGTTAAACGGCATCTGGCTGGCTGTTGAATATTTCAGTTCGATATTCTGCTCACGCAAGGCAGGAATAGCTTCAATGAAAGCAATCAGCGCGGCAATGCCCGACTGCGTTCCGGCAACGGTGCCGTTCAGTCCTTCAGCAGCCAGCAACAAAGTGCCTTTGATACCCTGCTCATCACAAAGCTCAGTCAGCGGTGCCTGATAGGCTTCAAAATCCGGAAAACGCGCAAAACAATAGAGCGCAGCAACAGTGAAATGTGCTTCACACATAAATAAACCTCAATAGCTGGTCGCCTCGCAAAGGCGCTGCCGTGATATTCCGCCTGAGCACCCTGAGGGTCAGTCAGACAGCCGAAAACAGATTAATCTGCTTGCCTGTGCTCTAACGCCGCTGCGGAGCAATTTCAAGATCAGCATCAAATTTTGCTGCCACGAAGCGAGAATCTATCCCCGCCCTCACTACGCATGACACAGTGCAAAGGGTATATCAGTCAGGAGAGAGTGCCATGTTTCGCGCAGAAATCAGAACGCTGTTTTCAGAAGCGGGACAAGCGCATCATCTCGATCCCGCAGCCCTTGTCGCTGTCGCACAGACAGAAAGCAGTGGCATTGTCACCACGCGCATCAATGGACGTGATGAACCACTGATCCGTTTTGAGGGGCATTATTTTGATAAACGCCTCAGCCCTGCCGATCAGGCAAAGGCCAGAGCGTTGAAGTTCTCCTCTCCCCGTGCCGGTGCCATTCCCAATCCGGCGGGCCAGGCGGAGCGCTGGCAAATGTTGGACAAAGCCTGCCGCATCAACTGCGATGCCGCTTATGAATCCACATCATGGGGTATAGGACAAGTTATGGGTGCCCATTGGCACTGGCTCGGTTATGTGTCCGTTGCTGAAATGGTTGAAACCGTACGCAGCGCCGTGCCGGAGCAGATTGAACTGATGAGCCGCTTTATCGTCTACAGCAATCTGCGGGATGTGTTGAACAAGCACGACTGGCAGAAATTCGCATACATCTATAACGGCCCGCTCTATGCCAAAAACCGCTATGACCGGAAACTGGCTCAAAACTATGCGCTGTATCAGCCCTTGTTTCCCGCCTTCACTCCCCCTGATCAACGAACAGCATAGACAAAATATCTTCGGAACGTTAAATCGATTATAACAATAATTCCGAGGGTGAGATGTCGCAGAAAACCGAAAGCCTGATTCCCGTCATGACGGGACAAACCGTCATCCCTGTTCTGCTGATTGATAAAGCAGCAGATGCCGTGCCACTTGCACGCGCTCTGGCAAAAGGCGGTCTGCCTGCCATCGAAATTACCCTGCGCACCAGCGCGGCACTGGATGCTATCCGTGCCGTGGCAGAAGATGTGCCGGAAGCCATTGTCGGCGCCGGTACCATCCTCAATGCTGCCCATTATGAGCAGGCTGTCGCCGCCGGTTCAAAATTCATCGTCAGCCCCGGTGTAACAGATGCCATTCTGAAAGCCGCAGATAACAGCCCTGTTCCTCTGCTGCCGGGTTGCGCAACAGCAAGCGAAGTGATGAGCCTGCGTGAGCGCGGCTATACTCATGTGAAATTTTTCCCTGCGGAACAAGCAGGCGGCGCAGCCTATCTTAAAGCCCTGTCCTCCCCGCTCGCAGGTACTTTCTTCTGCCCGACAGGCGGCATCAGCCTCAGCAATGCCGTGAATTATCTCACCCTGCCGAATGTGCTGTGCATAGGCGGCTCATGGATTGCTCCGAAAGAGCTGGTCAATGATGGAAAATGGGATGAAATTACAGCGCTGGCAGCCGCAGCCGCCGCGCTCAAATCCTGATCAACATTAAAATTCAGGCAATAAAAAAGGGAGCTCAAAGCTCCCTTTTTTCATTCTTTTACCGATCAGTTGATCTTAGAGAATTTAGCAATCGGAATGAAAGTCACAGCATTGCCTGTAAAGCGGTTTGCATTACCGGCAGGCAGGTCTTTCTGGAAGCCAGCTGTGTAAACAACGGTTGGTGCCTGACGCATAGCATCATTCCGCAGAACCGGATTGGACACCGGTACAACCTTGGCTACAGGCTCATTCGAAATCGCAACTTCTGTCGCAGCATCGGCAGGCTGCAGCACTGCATTGGCAGCCGCTTTTGTAACTGGGCGATCTGAGCGACCGGCTTTAGCGGTTGTCCGTACAGCGTCAGCACCAGTTGCTGCGGCAGTATTCTCGCTGTTTACGATCGGACGGGAGGACGGACGGCTGTTGCGTGTATCCTGTGGCATAACCATAGCCACCTGCTGTTCCTGAGCCTGCGGACGCGGAGCCGGAATGGATGCAGTGTGGTCACTATTGCTCAGCAGATCAGCAATCGCATCCTGACCGGCTTCAGCACGGGCAACAGAGACTTCCTGAGCCTGGGTTGGGCGCGTTGCCGGAACAGCAGCGGCCAGAACTGTATTAATTGCCTGCCCTGCGCCCTGCGGACGCTGTACCGGAACCGGCACATATCCGCTCAGCATAGCACCGGTATTTGCAGTTGTGTCAGCTGCAACCAGCGCGGCAATCTGGTCATTGGCAGGCTGGGCCGGTGCGGAAGGCGCACCTGTGGCACCCGCAAAAGCCTGCGCTTCAAGTGTATTCGGCGGTGGCGGCGCCATAGCCAGCAGCACTTCGGCTTCCGACTGCGGACGCTTCACCGGAACCGGCACAGCAAAAGCCATTGCCGCCTGTGCATCCGGTGTCATTTCCACACCGGCCGAAGGGCGCGGTGCATTCAACGGTACCGGTGCATCGCGGGCAGGCAAAGCAGCAATCAACGCTTCCTGCGGCGCCTGAGGCTCAGGCTGTGCAGGTACAGCACGGTTCGGCACTGCCGGTACCGGAGCCTGACGGGCAGGAACTGCGGCAGCAGGTGTTGTACGTGCCGGACGGGCAGTTGCTACAGCACGGCCGGAGCTTTCACCATTATCTTCTTCTTCATCCGCACCGCCGCCAAATAGCATACCGAACAGAGATTTGCTCTTCGGCTTGGCAGAAGCCATCTGGATTGTACCGCCATTGGCCTTACGGGCTTCATAGGCAGCAAGTGCCTGTTCATAACCCGGCAGTGGTTTGCCATCGGTCGGAACGTGAATTGTTTTACCATCAGGGAACACAGCCAGCAATTCGCGGCGGCTCAGGCGCGGCCAGTGACGCACACTGCCAACATCAAGATGCACAAAAGGCGAACCGGAAGTCGGATAGTAACCAACGCCACCGATCTGATAGCGCAACGCGGTGTCACGCAGCTTTTTCAGCGGAACACCCGGAATGAAAAAATCCATCGCCTTGCCGAGCGTATGCTGGCTGCTTTTGGCAACGCCGCGGGTACGCGAACGCAGCATGGAGTTCGTCGCCGGCGAACGATAGGCGGAAACAACAGTAATATAATCGCGGCCACCGGCGGTCTGATAGACCTGCCAGACCAGATCGAACAAACGCGGGTCCATCTTGGTCGGCTCATTGCGGCGCCAATCGCGCAGGAAGACATTCAGCTTCTTCAAACCATCCGGCAGATAGCGGCCGTTTTTCTTGAACGTGATTTCTGCACGTTCACCGGTATGCACAAAATGCAGCTTCAGTGTACGGGTTTCGGCTGCAGCCTGAGACGGCGCGAAAGCTGTAACAGCCGTGAAAACAAGTGCCAGCTGCGCGCTGAGTTTAAAAACTCTGCCTGCCCAGCCCGCCAGTTTAGATGTTTTGCTGTTTTCCAATTTCGAATGCCTTACCGTTTACAGTCACGCTATTCAGATGAATATCGGATTTAATGGTTAATAGACACTTATTGAACAGACAATGAGTTTTCAGCATGACAAAAAAAACGCATGCGGGAAGGACTTTCCATCATGGTAAAGAGTTTATGAACAGATTTTACAACCTGAGGAAGCATGATTTTATCTATACACGCACACTGCAGTGCAAACAGCACTCTGTGGCATATATGCACCATCTGATTGAAAATATTTAATTTTCAGAACAAATAATGCGATATTTCGCGGTTTTCGGCACCTGAAAAACAAAGAACACCAATCAGAAAATTCATATAATATTTCAGCAGTATAATAGGCCTTAAGCACATAAAATTTACCGGATTTTACTCACATTGTTTCGTCAATGTAACGCAATGTGATGGGATAAAGAGCCTCATTTCGGGAACCAAATCGGTTTTGGCTCTGCTTTTGAGTCGAAAAAACACAAAATTGCACCAGCGTCACCTGATCCGGCATGCTGATTTCACCCTTTTATATCTTAACAGCGCCTGTCTGCACCCGACCTTGATCCCGCAATTTCAATACTGTTGAAACGCATGAAATCTGCGCAGGAACATCCTATATAGACTGCAGCATTAAAAAGAATCGTATGAGGTTGAACCGCAATGAATTTACGCAACCATGCAGAATTTCTCCGTATGCCTGCCGATGCCCCGCAGGCACAGGTTTCCGCAGCTTCCGAGCTGAGCAATCTGCCATGCTGGAACCTCGCCGATCTTTACCCTGCACCGGACAGTGCGGAACTGACCCGCGACCTGCAGCTTTCAGCAGAGCGATCAATTGCTTTTGAGAATAAATGGAAAGGCAAGCTCGAAGCTGAAGCCTCCAAGCCTCAGGGCGGTAATTTTGCCGATGCGATTAAAGAATTCGAACAGCTTCAGGAACTGATGGGACGCATCTATTCCTATGCCGGTCTGCTCTATGCGGATGACACATCCAGTGCCGCCAATGCCAAACTCTATGGCGATGTGCAGCAGAAACTCACCGATGCAGGCAGCCACCTGATCTTCTTCTCGCTGGAACTCAACCGTATTGATGACGCCCTGCTCGACAAGGCGATCGCTGAGAACCCTGCTATCGGCCATTATAAGCCATGGCTGATCGACCTGCGCAAAGACAAGCCTTACCAGCTGGATGACCAGATTGAGACATTGTTCCATGACATCTCTGTCACCGGTTTTGTTGCCTGGAACCGTCTGTTTGACGAAACCATGAGCGGTTTGCGCTTTACAATTGACGGCGCAGAGCTACCGATTGAACCGGTGCTCACCATGTTGCAGGATGCTGATGGTGCAACCCGTAAAAAAGCCTCGGATGCCTTGTCCAAAACCTTTGGTGAAAATCTGCGCCTCTTCACGCTCATTACCAATACACTAGCCAAGGATAAAGAAATCTCCGACCGCTGGCGCGGTTTTGAAGATATTGCCGACAGCCGCCACCTTGCCAACCGCGTTGAGCGTGAAGTTGTCGATGCACTGGCCAGCGCCGTAAATGATGCCTATCCGCGTATTTCCCATCGCTATTATGCGCTGAAAGCCAAATGGCTCGGCCTTGAACAGCTCGATAACTGGGATCGCAATGCGCCGCTGCCGGAAACCCCGCAGGTGACTATCGGCTGGGATGAGGCAAAAGCAACTGTGCTGGATGCCTATGCAGGCTTCGCACCGGAAATGGCCGATATTGCCCGCGACTTCTTTGACAAGAACTGGATTGATGCGCCGACCCGCGCAGGCAAGGCACCGGGTGCTTTTGCCCACCCGACTGTGCCTTCCGCACATCCTTACGTATTGCTCAACTATCTGGGCAAGCCGCGCGATGTTATGACCCTTGCCCATGAGCTTGGCCATGGCGTGCATCAGGTTCTCGCCGCCAAACAGGGCGCGCTGATGGCTTCAACCCCGTTGACACTGGCAGAAACCGCCTCCGTATTCGGTGAAATGCTGACCTTCCAGTCTCTGCTTGCAAAAGCAAAGGACAAGCGTGAGCGTAAAGCCATGCTGGCGCAAAAAACCGAGGATATGATCAATACGGTTGTGCGCCAGATCGCCTTCTACCAGTTTGAACGTAAAGTTCACACCGAACGCAAGAATGGTGAGCTGACAGCCGAACAGATCGGTGAAATCTGGATGGAAGTGCAGCGTTCAAGTTTAGGTCCGGCAATCCGCCTCAATCCCGGCTATGAAAGCTTCTGGACCTATATTCCGCATTTCATCCACTCGCCGTTCTATGTCTATGCCTATGCTTTCGGCGATTGCCTCGTGAATTCGCTCTATGCGGTTTACCAGAACAATCCTGAAGGTTTTCAGGACAAATATTTCGATATGCTGAAGGCTGGCGGTACCCGCCATCATAAAGAACTGCTGGCACCATTCGGTCTGGATGCTTCTGATCCGGCCTTCTGGCAGCAGGGCCTGTCAGTGATTGAAGGCATGATCGACGAACTG
>NZ_ANNO01000072.1:0-2291 GCF_000409565.1 Pseudochrobactrum sp. AO18b | reverse complement strand
TGAACAGGCCGGAACAGCTGATTATTATTGAACAGGCTTCCGATTTTGAGGCAGGCTTTGCCGCGCTTGAAGCAGCGCATCGTCAGGGCAAATGGCTGGCAGGTTATTTCAGCTATGAGGCGGGTTTTCTGCTGGAGCCGAAGCTTGCTCCCCTGCTGCCGGAGGAACGCCGTGTTCCGCTGATTTGCTTTGGTGTCTTTAGTAAACCTCCGGCGGATATCCCTGCCGGAAACCGGAACAGTGGCACCAATGCGTATCTTTCTGATTTTCATGCCCATTGGTCGGAAACAGACTATCAGCAGCGTTTCGAACGCCTGCATCGTCATTTGCGTGAAGGTGATTGCTATCAGGGCAATCTGACATTTCCGATTTCAGCACGCTATCACGGTGAGCCTGAGGCGCTGTTTGCCGATCTCAGCAACCGCCAGCCTGTGCGTTACAGCGCATATGTTAATCTGACTGCGCAAGACAAGGCACCGCTTATTCTGTCGCGCTCACCGGAGCTGTTTTTTCAAATCGATAAAGACGGCTGGATAGAAACCCACCCGATGAAGGGCACCACGCCGCGCGGGGCAACACCACAAGAAGATGATGCCTTGCGCGATTTTCTGATCCATGACGAAAAAAGTCAGGCCGAAAACCGCATGATCGTGGATTTGCTGCGTAACGACATTTCGCTGATCAGCGAAGTCGGCAGCCTTTCTGTGCCGAAACTCTTCCATGTCGAGCGCTATCCGACGGTGCACCAGATGGTCAGCCATGTGCGGGCGAAGCTGTTGCCCGATCTCACTTTGCGGCAGATCTTTGCAGCTTTGTTTCCGTGCGGCTCGGTGACCGGCGCACCGAAAATCAGCGCTATGACGATTTTACACAAGCTTGAACAACAGGCGCGCGATATTTATTGCGGCTCCATCGGCTGGATCGCACCATCCGGCGAAATGCGTTTCAACGTCGCCATTCGCACCCTATCGCTCTATCCTGACGGAGAAGCAGTCCTCAATGTCGGCGGCGGTGTCGTCTATGATTCAACGGCAGAAGCGGAATATGCCGAGTGCCTGCTGAAAGCCCGCTATGCGACCGGTGAAAACACAGTCTCCGGCATCCGAGAGTGAAACATGCAAGACCTGAATTTTGGCCTGATCGAAACATTACGCTTTGAGCCTGCCAATGGTTTTCTGCGCCTTGAACAGCATTTACAGCGTCTGCAGCAATCCGCAACGCAACTCGGTTTTGTTTTTGATGAAGGTGCTATCCGTGCACAATTGCAAGCTCACGCAAACAGCACCCATGCCTTACGTGTCCGACTTTGCCTGACGGCAGACGGTACAGCAGACATCATCACCGCAATCTTTCAGCCTTTGCCGCCGCACATGATCTGGACACTGGCAATTGCCGAAACCCGTCTGAACAGCGCCGATGAGCTGCTGCGCCACAAAACAACACGCCGCACGGCCTATGAAGCCGCGCGGGCGGAATTTACACCGGAACAGGCTGATGAAGTTCTGCTTTGTAATGAAAAAGGCGAGCTTTGCGAAGGCACGATAACTTCGCTCTTTGCGGATATGGGGGATGGTATATTGCTGACCCCGCCGCTGGAATGCGGGTTGCTGAATGGCGTTTTGCGGCAGGAACTACTGCAACAGGATAAAGCCAGAACTGCCGTTCTCACGCTTCAGCACTTGCAAAAAGCGCACCGGATTTTTGTCGGCAATTCTCTGCGCGGCATGATACGAGCGCATTTAGCCGATGCATTCTGATATCAGCCGCTCTTTAAATTACACCATTATAAAATATAATGTTTTTGCTGTCTGAGGCCAACAAAACCGCTCCACACACAAAGATGTGAGGTAAAAAAGCAACAGATACAAGGCTCTTCATGGTTAAGGAACCTATAAAGCTCTTGTATTTGCCCGCATTTACATACATCAAATTATTATAAAATTTTGCAGAATCCCGGGAGAGCTCGCTTATGAAAACATTCCGCACGGCCGCATCCCTTTGTCTGGCTGCCACACTCGCTGCCTGTACCACATACGGACCAGTCAATGGCGGCGGCGGCAACACCATGCCGACCCGTCCGGCTAATGCCGGTATTGATGGTGGCTGGGTCGATGCCAATGGCATTACATCGAATTTCAACGGCGGCGTTTTTGAAACCCGCACAACTGACACCAATGAAAAGCTGGCAGAAGGTAATTACCGTTACCTGTCACCGCGTTTGGTGGAAATTGATATGCGTTCGATCGTACGCGGCACCACATCCAAAGTGAATTGTGCACAGGTTACTCCGT
>NZ_ANNO01000071.1:0-7561 GCF_000409565.1 Pseudochrobactrum sp. AO18b | reverse complement strand
GGAGGTCGCAGCTAAATGGTCTCATTTAGCGTCCGCGAACATACGACAATTAAGTGAATCTAGAGCGAACGCTATGAATTCAATTAAACGCGACACGCTCTAGCTCTCTCAGAACTTGGGAGATGCAAACAGCATTCGTCATATTACTATGCTATTCTGCCCCGACAAATGTCTACGGAGAAAGCTATGTCCGGACTGTTCAAGATTCTTTTTTGCAGCGCCAGCCTCGTAAGCCTGTCACTGCCTGCCTATGCCGATTACACGCTGACCATTCTGCACACCAATGACACGCATTCCCGCATTGAAGAGGTCAATAAATATGACGCGACCTGTTCCGCTAAGGAAAGCGCAGAGCAGCAATGTTTCGGCGGTATGGCAAGGCTGAAAGCGGCCATAGATGCAGAGCGCGCCAAGGGCGGCAATATGCTGGTGCTGGATGCCGGAGATCAGTTTCAGGGCTCTCTGTTCTTCACCACCTATAAAGGCACGGACAATGCCGAATTCATGAATGCCATCGGCTATGATGCGATGGCACTCGGCAATCATGAATTTGATCTGGGACAGGAAGGGCTGGCACCCTTTTTGGATAAAATCAAACTGCCGGTTCTGTCTGCCAATATTGAAACCGCTGCCGGTTCACCGATCCACGGCAAATTCGCACGCTATCTTGTCAAAACAATTGGCAATGAAAAGATCGGCATTGTCGGCCTGACCACACCGGACACAGTGGAAATTGCACGTCCGGGCAAGGACATCCGTTTTCTTGATGCCAAGGAAACATTGCAGCGCATGATCACAGATCTGAAGGCAGAGGGCGTGAACAAGATCATCGCCCTCACCCATCTTGGCTATGATGCGGATCAGCAATTGGCAGCAGAACTGGATGATGTGGATGCAATTGTCGGCGGACACAGCCATACATTGCTTGGCGACAATGCCTTACGCGCTTCCGGCCCCTATCCTACTCTCGTCAAAAATCCGTCCGGCAATATGGTGCCGGTCGTCACGGCCTATGCCTATACGCAATATCTGGGCAGGCTGGTGCTGAATTTTGACGATGCGGGCAATCTCACATCAGCCTCCGGTGTACCGCTCCGGCTGGATGCTTCCATCAAGCCGGACGCAGAACTGGCCAGCCGCATTGCGGAAATGGCCAAGCCGATTGAAGAGCTGAAAAACCGCCGCGTCGCCGAGACAACCAAGCTGATTGACGGCTCCGCTGTCAGCTGCCGCACGCAGCAATGTCCTATGGGCGATCTGGTCACCACTGCCATGCTCGATCGTGTGCGCGATCAGGGTATCACTGCCGCGCTGATAAATGGCGGTGCATTGCGCGCTTCAATCAAGGCCGGTGACATCACTATGGGCGATGTACTGGTGGTGCTGCCGTTTCAGAATACGGTTGCAACATTTCAGATGAAAGGCAGCGATCTGCGGTCAGCTCTGGAAAACGGCGTCAGTCAGATTGAAAAGGGCAGCGGCCGCTATCCGCAGGTTGCAGGCATAAAATTCACACTGGATATGGCTAAACCTGCCGGACAGCGCATTACCGCTGTCGAAATGCAGGATGCGGAAAGCAAATGGCAGCCGCTTGATGACAATAAGCTCTATGGCATTGCCGCAACCGATTATCTGCGCACAGGCGGTGACGGCTATGACATGATCGCCCAAAAGGCTGAAAAAGCCTATGATTACGGCCCTTCACTCGATCAGGTTGTTGCTGAATATTTGCAGGAACATTCGCCCTATTCAGATGCTGCACAGCCCGCAGCAAAAATGCCGGTCTCTGAGGCTTATGAAATCAAACAAGGCGATAGTTACTGGTCGATTGCAGAGAAGCTCTATGGCAATGGCACAGAATGGAAACGCCTGTTCCGTCAGAACCCGACTTACAAGCCACGGAAACTGCCGGTTGGCGCTGTTTTGAAAACCGGAGCACCTTCCCAATAAAAAACCACTTTAAATTTGAGTTTTCTCATCATGTTATGGTTATGTTCTGGTCATGCCGGACATAATACTGTTATGATAGGCAAATTTTGTTCGGCAGCTTCCGCGCACGCAGATACAGATTGTATTTGTTCGAGTGAAAGCACCGCCCCCTCAGGATAGAGACACAGACATGCATGATAATGTGATGAGCCAATCCGCGACTTCCCAGCCGGTTTCAGCAAAACCTGTTCTTGAAAAAACAGGCGTAATGCTGATCAATCTGGGAACACCTGATGGTACTGATTACACATCCATGCGCCGCTATCTGCGCGAGTTTCTGATGGATTCGCGTGTTATCGAATGGCCGAAGGCGATCTGGTATCCGATCCTGTTCGGTATTGTGCTCAATACACGCCCGAAAAAGTCCGGTGCTGCCTATGACCGCATCTGGAACCGTGAGCGCGATGAATCACCTTTGCGTACCTTCACGCGTTCCCAGAGCGATCAGCTCAGCGCCCGCCTCTCCGATCTCGGCAATGTGGTTGTGGACTGGGCAATGCGTTATGGCCAGCCATCGATTGAAGATGTGCTGACACGCCTGCGCGAACAGGGTTGCACCCGTATTGTCGCCTTCCCGCTCTATCCGCAATATTCTTCTTCCACCACCGGCAGTGTGATTGAAAAACTCAATGACGCACTGAACAAGCTGCGTTTTATGCCTGCCGTGCGTACAGTTCCGTCCTACCAGCATGAGCCGGTCTATATTGATGCGCTGGCACGCTCGATTGAAGACCATATTGCCAAGCTGGATTTTGATCCGCAGGTCGTGGTTGCCTCCTATCACGGCATTCCGCAGAGCTATGCACGCCGCGGCGATCCGTATCCGCAGCAATGCCTTGAAACCACACGCCTGCTGCGCGAGCGCCTTGGCTGGGATGAAACCAAGCTGATCAGCACGTTCCAGTCGCGCTTTGGCCCTGAGGAATGGCTCCAGCCTTATACGGATAAAACCATCGAGGAAATGCCGAAACAGGGCATCAAATCCGTTGCCGTATTTAATCCGGGCTTCGTGGCTGACTGCCTTGAAACTGTTGATGAAATCGGCAATGAAGCGGCAGAATCCTTCCATGAGAATGGTGGCGAAAATTTCAGCCATATTCCGTGCCTCAATGACACAGAACTCGGTATGCGCGTGATTGAAGACCTCGTACGCCGTGAATTGCAGGGCTGGGTCTGAGACTTTTATAAAACAAGACCATCATCATTTCCGGCATTTTAAAAAGGAAACAGAATGGAATTCGGTGCCAATATTGCCCTGCTGATTTTAGCTGCAGTGGTTATTTTCACGCTTTATGCCGGTATTAAAATTGTGCCTCAGGGTTCCAATTTTACTGTCGAGCGTTTCGGCCGTTACACCCGTACTTTGTCGCCGGGGCTGAATATGATCGTCCCGTTTTTTGATCGTATCGGCGCGCGTCTCAATATGATGGAACAGGTACTGGACGTACCGACACAGGAGGTCATTACCCGTGATAATGCGACCACATCGGTTGATGCTGTGGCCTTCTTTCAGGTGCTGAATGCGGCACAGGCTGCCTATCAGGTCTCCGATCTGCAATATGCAATCCTCAACCTGACCATGACCAATATCCGTACCGTCATGGGTTCGATGGATCTGGACGAATTGCTCTCCAACCGCGACACCATCAATGATCGTCTGCTGCGCGTACTGGATCAGGCGGCGCATCCGTGGGGCATCAAAATCACCCGCGTTGAGATCAAAGATATCAATCCGCCGAAAGATCTGATCGATTCCATGGCGCGCCAGATGAAAGCCGAACGTGACAAGCGTGCACAGGTTCTGGAAGCGGAAGGTGACCGTAATGCGCAGATTCTGCGCGCTGAAGGTTTGAAACAGTCGCAGATTCTTGAAGCGGAAGGTAAGCGCGAAGCCGCCTATCGTGAAGCGGAAGCCCGTGAGCGTCTGGCAGAAGCGGAAGCCAAAGCGACAACCATGGTGTCCGAAGCGATTGCGCAGGGTGATGTGCAGGCGCTGAATTACTTCGTTGCACAGAAATATACCGATGCGCTTTCCGAAATGGCCTCTGCCAAAAATCACAAGATCATTATGATGCCGCTGGAAGCCTCGTCGCTGATCGGCACATTGGGCGGTATAGGTGCGATTGCCAAGGAAGTCTTCGGCAATAATTCGGATTCCGGTGCGAATACCACCACTCAGGGCGCACAGGCCGCTCGTAAAGCACCTGCCAAACCGGCTGCCCGCAGTGAAGGTACAATCCGCAGCGGCTCTGCTGATTATGTCTCGGTTCCGAACCACATTATCGGCAATCGTGTACCGCCGACAGGATCACGCTGATGCCGGATATGCTCGCAGCTTTGGGGATATGGAACTGGGTCGTCCTTGGCCTTGTTCTGCTGTTTCTGGAACTGGTGACACCGGGTGTCTTCCTGATCTGGATCGGTTTTGCTGCTCTGGTTACCAGCTTGATTGCGTTTACCGGCTTCGGCTTCATCGACAGCTGGCAAGCGCAACTGCTGCTCTTCATGGTCTTGTCGGTGATCTTTGTACTGATCGGGCGCAAATATTTTAATCCGCGGGTGCAGAACAGCGATGAACCGCTACTCAACCGCAGAGCCGATCAGCTGATTGGCATGCGCACCACACTGGAAGAGCCGATTATCAACGGCCATGGCCGTGCACGTTTTGATGATACACTCTGGCGTGTGACCGGCCCTGATCTCCCAGCCGGTACAACAATCATCGTGCGGGAATATCACGACGGATTATTGCAAGTTGAAGAAGTGAAATAACAAAAAAGGCGGCTAATAGGCCGCCTTTTTATTATCCTGCAGAGAGCGTTTAAGCCACACCGGCACGCAGCAGATCGTGGAAATGCACCAGCCCGACAGGACGGTTATTCTCAGCCACAATCACCGCGCCGATACGCGCCTCATTCAAAAGTGCCAGTGTTGAACCGAGCAGCTGGTCAGGGCTGACAGTCTTCGGCGTGCGGGTCATAATATCATCGACTTTCAGCGTCGCCATCGGCCGGTCGACATTGCGTGTCAGGTCACCATCCGTGATGATACCGGCCAGTGTGCCGTCTTCATTCTCAACAATCACACAGCCGAAATGCTTATGCGAGTGAATGCGCATCGCTTCCGGCATTGGCGTGCCGATCTTGACCAGCGGCAATTCCTCACCGCGATGCATAATATCTTTCACATGAGAAAGGCTGGCACCCAGTGAGCCACCCGGATGGAATACGCGGAAATCGCTGGCGGTAAAGCCGCGTCTTTCCAGCAGAGCAAGTGCCAGTGCATCACCGACTGCCAGCTGCATCAAAGTCGAGGTAGTCGGTGCAACACCATGCGGACAAGCTTCAACTGCTTTCGGCAATAACAACAGCACATCAGATTCACGGCCGAGCGTGGAATGTTCACCGGAGGTCAGCGCGATCAGCGGCACTTTAAAACGGCGGGAATAGCTGACAATACCTTTCAGCTCCGCAGTCTCACCCGACCAGGACAGGGCAAGAATAACGTCATTGCTGTTAATCATGCCGAGATCGCCATGATTGGCTTCCGCCGCATGCACAAAAAACGCAGGGGTTCCGGTAGACGCAAAAGTTGCCGCCAGCTTGGAGCCGATATGACCGCTTTTTCCGATACCGGTCACAATAACCCGTCCTTTCATAGCGGAGATCGCCTGAACCGCCTGTTCAAACGGCTCTGCAAGCCCGTTTTGCAGCGCATCTTCAAGAGCGCTCATACCGGCTTTTTCAACTGCGATTGTATTCAGGGCGGAGCGGATAGCTGGGCTGTGGCTGCTCAATGGACTTCTCTCACTTCATTCATCCGGTCAATAGTGCTTCTTCTATATAGAAACCGGAGCTGCATTCTGCAAAACGAATTATGAGGTAAAACTTTACATATTCCCTGTCCAGCCTCCCTGCTTACAGAAATACAGCACATATTTCCCTGCGATTAATAAAGCACAAGCTGAAAAGCTGAATAAAGCCAGCCCATTACAGCAAAAGAAACTTTGTATTAACCATGATCCTTTACCGTCCTGTAACAAGCCTGCTCCGTGCAGGCATTCTCAGTTGCGTGCACAACTCTTGGCAGGACAATGGAAAAAACAGCCAAACCGGCTCATTACGCCCCGCTTTCCCTGTACGGGCTGCGTCAGGCAGCTCTGCTGACGGGCGTTGTGCTGTTTTCATCCGTGCCCATATCCCAGGCACAAACCGTGCCCTCCGGCGCTCAAAATGACGCAATTGCCGATGTTATTGCGCAGAGCGAAGGCACTGAAAATATAACTTATGATGCCAATGGCCGTATCGTTGCACAGCCTGTAATCAATCCTGCAGTTCCGGCTGCACGCCCTGTTGCCGACAGCGCTGTTCCGTTGAGCGAAGATATCAGTGGCTTGCGCACCGGCCCAGCAGATGCAGGCAGAGCCGTTCGCGAAAGACGGGAAAATATGCCGGAAGGCGCCCTTGAAGGCCGCCCGCGTGCGCCTTTTGAAGCGGATCCGTTTGAACCGCAGGGCATTCGCGCCGGAAGTTTCATCTTACGTCCGTCGCTGGATCAGGGTATCCGCGCCACCAATAATGCCGATAACAGCGCAACCGGAACCAGCGGTGTCTTGTCCGAAACCGCATTGCGGCTGAATGCCCGTTCAGACTGGGCAAGCCATCTGGCCACTCTGGATGCATCCGGCATCTTCGAGAGAAATCTCTCCGGCCAGCATATTTCTAATCCGCGCGGGCAGATTGATGCCGCATTGCGGCTGGATATGAGTGATGAAACCCGCCTGAATTTCGGGCTTGGTTATTCTGTCAATCGTGAAGATTCATCTGATCCGAATGGTATCAGCGCCGCACGCACCCGCCCTCTGGTACAGAGCCTGAATGCGCAGGCCGGTATTGAGCGCGATATCGGCAAGATTTTTGCCAGTGCGATAGCACGGGTAAACAATACCCGTTACGGCAAAGCCAAATTATATAATGGCGACCAGCTGGATCAGAGCGACCGCAATAATACCTATGTCAGTATGACATTGCGCGGCGGTTTTGAGCTGAGCGCCGCCATCCGCCCGTTTGCGGAAGTTGAAGTGGGTCGCCGGCTTTACCAGAACGATAATGGTCTGGATCGCAATGCAACCCAGCTCGGGCTTCGTACCGGTTTGCAGATCAATACCGGTGAAAAACTGAATGGTGAGTTTTCTGTCGGTTATATAGGCGCACGCAGTGCAGATGACCGTCTGCAAGATACCGGCGGCCTGTCGGTGGATGCAGCGATGAACTGGTCACCGCAGCGCGGCACCGATGTCCGCTTTGGTTTACGCACTTATCTCGACAGTAGTCCGGATATTGGCGGCAATTCATCCATTTTGTATCTCGCCAATATTGATGTCACCCGCATGATCCGCGCCGATCTCAGCGTAAATGCCCGCCTTGATGCTTCCATCCGTGATAATCGTGACGGCAGCGGTACCGATTATGGTATGGGCGCAGAAATCGGGGCAACCTATTGGTTCAACCGCTTCTTCGGTGTGGACGGCAAATTGCGCCATGAATTCATCAACAGCGATGTGGCCAGCCGT
>NZ_ANNO01000070.1:0-12169 GCF_000409565.1 Pseudochrobactrum sp. AO18b | reverse complement strand
CGGTGTAAAACTGCGCCGCTGACATATTAATCCGTAACAAAAAAAGCCGGTCACTGACCGGCTTTTTTATTTAGCTCAAGACAACTTAATCGTCTTGAGCAATTCATCAATGCTGACTTCGACCAGCGGGCGGATATCATGGCGCCACAGGGCAAAAGCCACATTGGCCTGAATGAAGCCCTCTTTGGAGCCACAGTCAAAGGTACGACCCTGATAATTAAAGCCGTAGAAATCCTGATCTTTCGCCAGTTTCAGCATCGCATCAGTCAGCTGAATTTCGTTACCGGCACCCTTTTCCTGCTTGCTCAGCAGGTCGAAGATTTCCGGCTGCAGAATATAACGGCCGTTAATATAGAGATTTGACGGCGCGGTGCCTTTGGCTGGCTTTTCAACCATCTGGTTGATTTCAAAACCATTGCCGATTGCATTGCCTTTGCCGACAATACCATATTTGTGCGCTTCTTCCGGATCGCATTCCTGCACAGCAATCACATTGCCGCCGGTCTGTTCGTAAAGCTCAACCATTTCCTTGAGGCAGCCTTTTTTCGACTGCATCACCATATCCGGCAGCAACAGTGCAAAAGGCTCGTCACCAACGATTTCGCGGGCACACCATACTGCATGGCCAAGGCCAAGCGGCACCTGCTGACGCGTGAAACTGGTCGTACCAGGCTGCGGCTGCAGGCTCTGCATATGGTTCAGCTCATTGAGCTTACCGCGTTCCTGCAGTGTTGTGTAAAGTTCAACCTGAGCATCAAAATAATCTTCGATCACCGCTTTATTGCGGCCGGTCACAAAAATCAGATGCTCAATACCCGCTTCGCGCGCTTCATCAACTACATATTGAATGACCGGCTTATCAACAACGGTCAGCATTTCTTTCGGAATTGATTTTGTGGCTGGTAAGAAACGTGTCCCCAGTCCGGCGACAGGAAAAACTGCTTTGCGGATTTTTTTAACTGAACTCATGTCACTTCCCGTTTTGTCCGGTTTCAACCTACATCAAACAAACCTAAGCCGCCGGTTATAATTTTTCTATTATCAACCTGTACTCTAGTCTCTTGCTAAACCTGATCTATAAAAGCCATTACAGCCAAACTATGAAAAAAGCCTGCATTTTCTAAAAGTTACGGTCACATTTCATGTGCGATTATTAACGCAGTTGAGCACCTCTCATGCCCGAACAGGAGTTTCTTCACGTCCCGTTCATCAATGATGCAGTAATTCAGTTAAGCTGAAATTACGCATATGCAGATCATTCATTGTCTGATTATTATCTGCACAGTCTTAACAGTTTTTTGCCGGTTCTTAATTCCGGCACTGCATGGTAAACTAAATGCTAACTTCCGTGTGGCATAAACAATGAACCTAGACCATTTCCCGCAAAATTGTGAAGCGATTTTGCATCCGGATAATGCGGCTAAAACCATTACCCGAGCGTAGTGAGCACCGGCAAACTGAACGACGCTCTTGATTGATTGCATTTTCGTACCCGCAACAATGCCTGTATGCATTGTTAGAATGCGAAATGCTAAAGTTTATATTCAGGGAGAAAAGCATGCTTCGAACCCATATTTTCAAAAGCCGCTTCTGGAAGACCGCAGCAACAACAGCCTCTGCGGCTGCCTTGTCGCTTCTTCTGACAACCGGCTATGCATCTGCCGATGCACAATTTCGCAAATGGGTTTCCGGTTTTCGCCCTGTAGCCCTTCAGAACGGGATTGCTCCGGCCACTTTTGACCGTGCTTTTGCCGGTGTGAATGCTATTGATCCGGAAGTGCTGCAAAAAGCGCGTTATCAGCCTGAATTCACCTCCCCTGTCTGGGAATATATCGACAACCGTGTCAACGAGCATTCTATCGGCACCGGTCAGGCCATGGCGCGCAAATGGGGCAAAGCCCTCAATGCGATTGAAAAGCAATATGGCGTAGACAAAAACGTGCTTCTGGCTATCTGGTCAATGGAAACCGGCTATGGCGAGATGATGCAGCGTCCGGATGTGATGCGCGATGCGATCCGCTCACTGGCTACACTGGCCTATGCCGACCAGCGCCGCGCCAAATATGCCCGCACGCAGCTGATTTCAGCGATGAAGATTCTCCAGACCGGTGATATTGACCGCGGACATCTGAGTGGTTCATGGGCCGGTGCAATGGGGCATACCCAGTTTATCCCGACTAGCTATCAGGCCTATGCGGTTGACTTTGACGGTAATGGCAAACGCGATATCTGGAATTCCGTGCCGGATGCGCTGGCAACCGCTGCCAATCTTCTGCGTAAAAACGGCTGGGAGCCGGGCCGCACATGGGGTTACGAAGTGGTTCTGCCTGCTTCGGGCAAGTTCCCGTCCGGCAGCCTGAGTATTGCTGAATGGCGCCGTCTGGGACTGGTGCGCGCCAATGGCCGTCCGTTCCCGAGTGATGCTGAAAAAGCCACGCTGAAAGTCATGGATGGCCGCAGTGGCCCTGCCTTCCTGATGACCAAGAACTTCTTCGTTATCAAGCGTTATAATAATGCGGATAAATACGCTCTCGGTGTGGGTCTTCTTGCTGACCGCGTTGCCGGTTATCAGGGTTTGGTACAGGACTGGAACCGTCCTTTCACACCAATCTCCATGAAAGAGCGTGAAGAACTGCAAACGCATCTGCGTGCACTCGGCTATTATGACGGCAATATTGACGGCAAAATCGGCTCAAGTTCACGTAAGGCGATTGAAGCCTTCCAGCAGCGCAACGGGCTGTCACCCGACGGCCATCCGAGCAAAGAAGTGCTCAGCGTTCTGCGCCGCCGCTAAATACGACTTATTGTCAGGCCGGTTGATCCGGCCTGATCCTTTATACTGCCGCATATATGCGTTCTAAACGGCAAATGCAGCAGAAGGCTTAAGGGTTGAAACCCGTTATGACAGATCAAACAGTCACACAGAACAAGATCAGAGCGGGCTTTCTCAGCCTGCAATCCTTAACTGTGGCTTTCGGCCTGACCGCATTGCTGGCAACTCCCGCCACTGCACAGACACAAATAGCAGAGCCGGACAGTGCCCCCACTCTCATTGCCCAGCAATATCCGCAGCAACAAAAACGCCGTACATTGCTGGATATATTATTCGGAAATCCCGCACAGCCTAGACAGCAGGAAGTCACACGCCCTCCGGTTCAGCAGCCGCAAAGACGTTCAGCACCGGTGAAGAAAAAACCCGTTGTCACCAAGCCTAAACCGGCCATTATTACACCGCCGCAACCGGAAGCCGTCGCAAAGAATCCCGATGCGCGGAAGATTATGGTTATTGGTGATTTTATCGCCGGTGGTCTTGCAGAAGGGCTGACAGAGACATTCTCTCAAACCGCGGATTTGCAGGTTATCAACCGGACCAATGGCTCATCAGGCTTTGTTCGTCAGGATTATTATAACTGGAGCAAAGAACTTCCGGCCATTTTGACTGAGCAGAAACCTGCCGTCGTCGTTATGATGATCGGGGCGAATGACCGCCAGCCGCTCACACAGAAAAGCATCAGTGTTGCGGCCGATACGGATGAGTGGAAGAAACTGTATCAGTCGCGGGTTGATGAATTTCTGCAGGTCACTGCGAAATCCGGCGTGCCTGTTGTCTGGATCGGCCAGCCGCCCTATCAATCTTCTTCACTGTCTCAGACCATGTTGTCGCTGAACAAGATTTATAAGACTGCGGCAGAACAAGCCGTCACAACGGAAGATACAACACCTCAGGTTGTTTTCGCCGATGTATGGGACGGTTTTGTCGATGATAAAGGCAGCTTTACTCAGACCGGTGTTGATGTGAACGGTCAGACGGTACGCCTGCGCGGTAATGACGGAATTAATATGACCGCAGCCGGCAAGCGAAAACTGGCTTTCTATGCGGAAAAACCATTGCGTCAATTGCTGAAACTCTCATCACCGGATGCTCCTGTTTCATCTGACAGTAAAAGCAATGAGCCTATGGCTTTGCCGGTGCAGAAAGAAATCACCCGTATCGGGCCAATGAAACTCAATGATCTGGATCAGTCCGGTGATGATACATTGCTGGGTGATACAACAGTAATCAGCAAAACCGCTGCTGCAGGCAACAAGCCTGCGCTGAAAACGGCTCCGCTTGGCCGTGCGGATGATTTCAGCTGGCCACGCCCTTAAAAAAAGCCTCAAGAGCGGCTCCGGTTAAGATTAAATAGCCGGAGTCGCTCTATCTTTTAGTTTACGCATTATCCTACGCAAAACCGCTTCACACTTTTGCTGGAAATGCTTTAGCGAGGCTTTTCTTCATTCACGCAGGCAACAGACTTGCACCCATCAATTGCAGATCAATAGCTCTTGCAGCCTGCCGCCCTTCACGGATTGCCCAGACAACTAATGACTGGCCGCGACGCACATCACCCGCTGCAAAGAGTTTTGGTACAGATGTGTGATAATCCGTCTCATTGGCCATCACGCTCTCACCGCCACGGGCATCTTTTTTCAGCTTCAGCCTGTCACCGAGTTCCGGCAACACGCCTTGCTTGGCAGGGCCGCTGAAACCAAGGGCAATGAATGCCAGATCAGCCTGCAAAATGAACTCCGAACCGGCAATTGGCTTGCGTCGTTCATCCACTGCGCTGCAAAGCACATGGGTCAGTTGACCGTCTTCGCCGCCAAAGCCAAGTGTTGCCACCTGAAACTCACGCATAGCGCCTTCCGCCTGACTGGAGGAGATGCGAATTTTGGTTGCCCAATAAGGCCACACGCCGAGCTTATCCTCCCGTGCCGGTGGTTCAGGACGAATATCCAGCTGCGTTACCTGTACTGCCCCCTGCCGGAACGCCGTGCCCACACAGTCAGAGGCGGTATCACCACCGCCGACAACCACAACCCGTTTGCCTGCTGCCGAAATACTGTCTTCCAATGCCCAAGCACGCGACTGTTCATCTTCCCCTGCAACACGGCGGTTTTGTTGCACCAGATAAGGCATGGCATCATAAACACCATTTAAGTCAGAACCGGGCAAAGCCGGATCCCGTGGTGTTTCCGCCCCGCCGCAATAGAGCACGGCATCATAATCTTTGAGCAATTGCTTGACCGCAATGTCCTTGCCGATTTCCACACCGCAATGGAAAGTCACCCCCTCGTCTTCCATCTGGGCGATACGGCGGTCAATCAATTGCTTTTCCATTTTGAAGTCAGGAATACCGTAGCGCAGCAAACCACCCGCACGGCTTTCCCGTTCATAAACATCCACACCGTGACCAGCACGTGCGAGCTGTTGTGCAGCAGCCAGACCTGCAGGACCCGAGCCGATAATCGCAACACGTTTTCCGGTCTTAACAGCCGCAATTTGCGGTTGTATCAGCCCCAGTTCGAAAGCCTTATCGGCCAGTGCCTGCTCAACTGTTTTGATCGCCACCGGCATATCTTCCAGATTGAGCGTGCATGATTCCTCACACGGCGCAGGACAAATCCGCCCTGTAAATTCCGGAAAATTATTCGTGGAATGGAGATTGGCAATCGCCTCTTCCCACTGTCCCGCATAGACCAGATCATTCCAGTCCGGAATCTGGTTATTCACCGGACAACCGCTGTCACCGCTTTTATCGCCATGACAGAACGGCACACCGCAATCCATGCAACGCGCAGCCTGCTTCTGCACTTCCGGCTCACTCATCGACAAAGTGAATTCACGAAAATGCCTGATGCGATCCGATGCCGGCTGATATTGCGCAACCTGCCGGTCGATCTCCAGAAAACCTGTAACTTTACCCATTTTAAAAACCTGTTCTTTTCTGAAGTGCGGATTATTCTGCGGCAACCGGATTGCGCAGAAGTTCCATCTCTTCCAAGGCACGGCGATATTCGACCGGCATGACTTTGACGAATTTCGGACGATATTGTTCCCAGTTATCAAGGATCATCCGTGCCTGCTCAGACCCCGTATAATGATGATGATTGGCCAGCAACTGTGCCAGACGCTCCTCATCGTGACGGGTCATATTGCCGGAAACATCCACGCGGCCTTTATGCATCAGGTCACCGCCGTGATGATGCAGCTTTTCGAGAATGTCGTCCTCTTCAGGCACCGGCTCCAGTTCGACCATCGCCATATTGCAACGCTGGGCAAAATCACCGGCTTCATCCAGTACATAGGCCACGCCACCGGACATACCGGCCGCAAAATTGCGCCCTGTCTCGCCGATCACAACCACCACACCGCCGGTCATATATTCGCAGCCGTGGTCACCCACGCCTTCAACAACCGCAACGGCACCGGAATTACGCACAGCGAAACGCTCGCCCGCCTGTCCGCGAATATAACATTCGCCTTCAATCGCGCCGTAGAGCACAGTATTGCCCGCAATAATCGCCTCATCGGCCTTGAGCCGGCTGTCTTCACTCGGACGGATAATAATCCGTCCGCCGCTTAAGCCCTTGCCGATATAGTCATTGCCTTCGCCATGGAGTTCAAAGCTGATACCGTGTGCCAGAAAGGCCGCGAAAGACTGCCCCGCAGTACCGTTGAAACGCACCTGAATTGTATCTTCCGACAGACCTTTGTGGCGGTAACGACTGACCAGCGCACCGGACAACATCGCCCCTGCTGAGCGATCCGTGTTTTTAATGCTGCGGGTAATCGTAACCTTCTCACGATTTTCCAGTGCCGGTGCGGCAGCTGCAATCAAATCACGATCCAGCACATCATCGATCGGATGTTGCTGCAATTGCGTATGACGCAATTGTTTTTCATCACCTGCAATTGCGGCATAAGGGCGATAGAAGATACGGCTGAAATCCAGCCCCTGCGCCTTCCAGTGATTAATCGCTGCCTGTTTTTCCAACAGGTCAGATCGACCGATAATTTGCTCAAGTTTGGTAAAGCCAAGCTCGGCCAGCAGTACACGCACTTCTTCCGCCAGATAGAAGAAGAAGTTGATCACATGCTCCGGTGTGCCTTTGAAACGCTGACGCAGCACAGGATCTTGGGTCGCCACACCAACCGGACAAGTATTGAGATGGCATTTGCGCATCATGATACAACCGGCAGCAATCAGCGGCGCAGTGGAGAAACCGAATTCATCCGCACCCAGCAAAGCACCGATAATCACATCGCGCCCTGTGCGCAGACCACCATCGACCTGCAATGCAATGCGCGAGCGCAAACCATTGAGAACCAATGTCTGATGGGTTTCTGCCAGACCTGTTTCCCAAGGGGAACCGGCATGTTTGAGCGAAGTCAGCGGTGATGCACCGGTACCGCCGTCATAGCCGGAAACGGTGATATGATCGGCACGTGCCTTGGCAACACCGGCAGCAACCGTGCCGACACCGACTTCCGACACCAGCTTGACTGAAATATCGGCTTGCGGATTGACATTTTTCAGGTCGAAAATCAGCTGTGCCAGATCTTCAATGGAATAAATATCATGATGCGGCGGCGGTGAGATCAAGCCGACACGCGGGGTGGAATGACGTGTCTTGGCAATTGTCGCATCCACTTTATGACCCGGCAACTGACCGCCTTCACCGGGCTTGGCACCCTGCGCCACCTTGATCTGAATCATGTCGGCATTGACCAGATATTCCGTGGTCACGCCAAAACGTCCTGATGCCACCTGCTTGATCGCCGAGCGCTGCGGGTTTGGTGAACCGTCACGCAGCGGATAGAGACGATCCGGCTCTTCACCACCCTCACCGGTATTGGACTTGGCACCCATCCGGTTCATGGCAACGGCCAGTGTTGTATGTGCTTCACGCGAGATCGAGCCGAAGGACATGGCTCCGGTTGAAAAGCGCTTGACGATTTCAGCCGCAGGCTCAACTTCTGCCAGATCAACCGGCCTCTTTCCGCGTTCACCCGCGCGCTTTAAGTGGAACAGGCTGCGGATGGTTTTGGCTGCCGCAGAACGGCTATTGAGCATTTCGGAATATTCCGCAAAGCTCTTCGGATTGTCATTGCGCACGGCATGTTGCAGCTTGGCCACCGCATCCGGCGACCACATATGCGCCTCACCGCGAATACGATACGCATATTCACCACCCGCAGGCAGAGCACCGGTACCACCGATTTCTTTCACGAAGGCCGTGTTGTGCCGCAACACAGTTTCCTGTGCCACTTCATTTAAGCCCACACCTTCAATCATCGAAGCGGTTCCGAAGAAATACCGGTCAACAAAATCCTGTTTTAAGCCGATGGCATCGAAAATCTGCGCACCACAATAGGACTGATAGGTGGAGATGCCCATTTTCGACATCACCTTCAGCATGCCTTTGCCGATCGACTTGATATAGCGGCTGACGATTTCACTACTATCCACCTCCGGCGGAAAATCGCCGCGCTGATGCATATCGGTCAGCGTATCAAAAGCGAGATACGGATTGATCGCCTCGGCACCATAACCGGCAAGGCAGCAGAAATGATGCACTTCGCGCGGTTCACCGCTCTCAACCACCAGCCCCACAGATGTACGCAGCCCCTTGCGGATCAGATGATGGTGTACGGCAGCCGTTGCCAGCAAAGCCGGAATGGCGATACGGTCAGGCCCGACCTGCCTATCAGACAGGATGATGATATTATAGCCGCCATGCACCGCCGCTTCCGCACGGTCGCACAGGCGTGCCAATGTGCCATCCATACCTGCAGCACCTTCATTCACCGGATAGGTAATATCCAGTGTTTTGGTATCAAAACGGTCTTCCGAATGGCCGATCGAGCGGATTTTTTCCAGATCAGCATTGGTCAGGATTGGCTGACGCACTTCCATACGCTTGCGCCGTGATGTGCCGACCAGATCAAACAGGTTTGGCCGCGGCCCGATGAAAGATACGAGGCTCATCACCAGTTCTTCCCGGATCGGATCAATCGGCGGATTGGTGACCTGCGCAAAATTCTGCTTGAAATAGGTATAAAGCAGTTTGGCCTTGTCCGAGAGCGCGGAAATCGGCGTATCCGTACCCATCGATCCAACCGCTTCCTGCCCCGTTGTCGCCATCGGTGCCATCAGCAGTTTGGTGTCTTCCTGTGTGTAACCAAAGCTGCGCTGACGCTCGATCAGGCTGACATCACGGCGTAGTGCGCGTGGCTCCACCGGTGCCAGATCTTCCAGCACCAGCTGCGTGTTTTTCAGCCATTGGCGATATGGATGCGCGCTGGCGATCTGGGATTTCAGCTCGTCATCACTGACAATGCGTCCCTCTTCCAGATCAATCAGCAGCATACGCCCGGGCTGCAATCGCCATTTTTTGACAATCCGGCTCTCGTCCACCGGCAGCACACCCGCTTCCGATGCCAGAATGATCCGGTCATCATCCGTCACCAGATAACGTGCCGGACGCAGACCGTTACGATCCAGTGTCGCGCCAATCTGACGGCCGTCGGTGAAAGCAACGGCGGCAGGGCCATCCCAAGGCTCCATCAAGGCGGCATGATATTCGTAAAATGCCTTACGCTCATCCGCCATCAGCTTGTTATTACCCCAGGCTTCAGGGATCAGCATCATCATCGCATGGCTCAGGCGATAACCGCCCTGCACCAGAAATTCGAGCGCATTATCAAAACAGGCTGTGTCCGACTGGCCTTCATAGGAGATCGGCCAGAGCTTGGAAATATCATTGCCGAACAGCTCGCTATCCACCGAAGCCTGACGCGCAGCCATCCAGTTTACATTACCGCGCAGCGTGTTGATTTCACCATTATGGGCAACCATACGATACGGATGCGCCAGCTTCCATGACGGGAAAGTATTGGTTGAAAAGCGCTGATGCACCAGTGCAATGGCGCTCTCAAAACGTGGATCTGCCAAATCCTTGTAATAGGCACCGACCTGATAGGCCAGAAACATGCCTTTATAAACAACGGTGCGGGCAGACATGGAGACAATATAGAAACCGTTATCACGGCCTTCAGTTTCCTGAAAAATCCGGTTGGAAATCACCTTACGCAGCACGAACAAACGGCGTTCGAAATCATCATCGCTGGCAATATTCGGATTGCGGCCGATAAAGACCTGACGATGCACCGGCTCGGTTGCGGCAATATCTGCGGCTTTGGACAGTGAACTATTATCCACCGGCACGGTGCGGAAACCGAGCAATGTCTGGCCTTCTGCGGCGATCACTTCCGTAATCACCCGCTCCAGATGCGCACGCAGTTTTACATCCTGCGGCATGAAAATCTGGCCGACAGCATAATGTCCGGCATCCGGCAGATGAATACCGGCTTTTGCCATTTCTTGTGCAAAAAACTGGTGCGGAATCTGCACCAGAATACCGGCACCATCGCCCATCAGCGGGTCGGCACCCACGGCACCGCGATGCGTGAGATTTTCAAGCATCTGCAAGCCGTCCAGCACAATCTGGTGCGACGGCACATTTTTCATCTGCGCAATAAAGCCGACACCACAGGCATCATGCTCATGTCGCGGATCATAAAGCCCTTGTTTCTTGGGCATAGTTCGGGATGTTTGGGTGGTTTTAGTCGATGTTGTGGTTTTGCCGCCTTTTTCTGTATGCGTATGAGCCTGAAATGCCCCAACAGAATGCGACTTGATCAACATCGAAACCTCCTTAGACCCGGTACAGGGCCATGTGCCGGCTCAGGCGTGCGGCACCAACCCGTCCTCCGGACGGGATAAAGACCGGAGCTGAAACAGCAGAATTGTTAAATGAGCTTGTGAAAATGCCTGTCCGTGCAGCGCACCAAAGGAAGCAGACAGCATAATACATCAGATTAATCATTGACCGGCCTCCCTTGTTGCTAAGCACGCTATGGCGTGCGCATGAACGGAATGCTCTCACCGGTTATCGCAACGCTGTTTTGATTGCCATTGCGGAAAACAGATGAAATCATAGCATGAATTGCAGCAAAATTCGCCGGATTTTCCTTAGACCGAACTCTGCTCAATAGGTCAGCATTACTGCCCTATCATTTTATTGCAGAATATTTTCTGCTCTACAAGCACGAAATATTCAATTTTAAATCGATTTTTTGTAATTTTATTGCGCAATCAATTTCATCATATGAAAAAACAAGGATTTAGCTGGCAGCACCAGGCGCAAATCAGAAAAACTGCGTCAATGTGACCACACCGAAACTTGATATCAGGTTTCATTCGTGTGTCAGAAAAAACCAGCTATAAACACGCATCACATTAAACTGCACCCTCTAAACGATTTGCAGTTTAGTTCTTAGTCCTGACGCATACGGAGCTCTTGATGTTCTTCGCTTCCGATAACTGGGCCGGTGCCCATCCTGATATTAATGCCAATATTACTGCTCATGCCGGTGGTTTTGCTGCTTCCTATGGTGCCAGCGAAATCGACAAAAAAGTCGAGCAACGCTTCAACGAATTATTCGAGCGTGAAGTTGCGGTTTATTTTGTCGGCACAGGTACAGCCGCCAATTCTCTGGCGCTGGCCAGCGTTAACCGTCCGGGCGGTGTATCGCTTTGCCATCGTGAAGCCCATGTGATCGAAGATGAATGCGGCGCACCGGAATATTTCACCGGCGGCGCCCGTCTGCATCCGGTAGACGGCGCTCTGGGCAAAATGGATCCGGCAAATCTGCGCAAGGAGCTGAAACGCTTCAACCCTGCCTTCATCCATGCCGGTCAGCCAATGGCTGTGACCATTACGCAGGCTACCGAAATCGGCACACTATATTCGCTTGATGAAATCGCAACGATTTCAGCGATCTGCCGTGAACATGATCTGCCGCTGCATCTTGATGGCGCACGCTTTGCCAATGCTCTGGTGACGCTGGGTGTTACACCGGCAGAAATGACCTGGAAACAGGGCGTTGATATCGTCTCTTTCGGCGGCACCAAAAACGGTTGCTGGTGTGCGGAAGCTCTGATTTTCATGAACCCGCAACAGGCGAAAGACCTGCCGTTCATCCGCAAACGTGCGGCGCAGTTATTCTCCAAAACCCGTTTCATTGCCGCGCAGTTTGATGCTTACTTACAAGATGATCTGTGGCTCAATCTTGCCCGTCATTCCAATGCCATGACCACCAGAATGGCAGATGCCATCAAAACTTCCGGTAAAGTGAAGCTGGAATGGCAGCCGCAGGCCAATGAGATTTTCGCCATTTTGAAAAAGTCAGACAGTGAAAAACTACTGGCACAGGGCGCAGTATTCCATGACTGGAACCCGCCACACAGCGCTGATCCTATTGCTGAGGACGAAACTTTCA
>NZ_ANNO01000069.1:0-2751 GCF_000409565.1 Pseudochrobactrum sp. AO18b | reverse complement strand
CCCTTTCTTCATTCAGTCTAGAAGCAATTTAGTTGCTGCTGATCGCCTTTGCATCAACGGTTTTAGCATCGATGCTTTGCGAAGTATCGCCCGAAACACTCGTCACATTAATCTTGCGTGGCTTCAGTTCTTCCGGAATCTCACGCTTGAGATCAATATGCAGAAGGCCGTTTTTCAGGCTCGCACCGGCGACCTCAACATGGTCAGCCAGATGGAAGCGGCGTTCAAACGCACGCGATGCAATCCCGCGATAGAGAAATTCTTTTTCACTGTCCGCTTCATCGGCAATCTTGGTGCCTTTGATGGTCAGCTGATTGCGGTGCGCTTCAATTTCAATCTCATTCTGATCGAAACCGGCCACAGCCATGGTAATACGGTAGGAGCTTTCACCGGTGCGCTCGATATTATAAGGCGGATAAGCCTGCGCACTTTCCGGCTGGCCGAGACTGTCCAGCATCGTGAACAAACGGTCGAAACCAACGGTTGAACGGTAAAGCGGAGAAAAATCAAAATGACGCATAAAATGCCCTCCTTCAGAGCGACGTTGCGTTAAAAGACTGTCTGAAAAACTCCCGTTATCGGCGAGCCTTTCTCATTTGCGCAGCCCCTTATCAGGCGGCTACACCAATGATCTGGTATTACAGAAAACATATTTCAAGGGGGCAATTCCGGCATTTACAATTTGTCTTCCGCCCGCCATGATCCCGCTATATGCAGACCATATAAGAAGCATCGAAGCTTCACCGGCACGCAATGACAAGAGTAGCAGTAATGACAAATCCGTATTTTGAGACAGAAAATAACAAGATCCCCGCAGGATTGCAGGCAGGCTATTTTCAGTCTGCCGACGGGTTTGAGCTGCGCTATGCTATTTGTCCCTATGCGGAAGATACACCGCGCAACGGCACTGTCATTTTGCTCCACGGGCGCAATGAAGCCTTTGAAAAATATTATGAAACGATCAGTGATCTGAACCGGCGCGGTTTTTGTGTTGCGACAATGGACTGGCGTGGTCAGGGCGGATCATTCCGCATTCTCAAAGATGCCGCGCGTGGCTATGTCCGCCAATTTTCCGATTACCGCAGTGATTTCGAGATTTTTCTCAAGACGATCATCATGCCGGACTGCCCGCCACCCTATTATATTCTGGCACATTCAACCGGCGCATTAATCGCCTTGCAATCGCATGAAATGCTGCAGTCGCGCATCCGCCGCATGGTTCTGGTTTCCCCTTTTCTCGGGCTGGCGCGCAGTATATTCTCAGACCGTCAGCTACGGCCCCTTGCCTCATTACTGGCATCATCCGGTTTTGGCAGCCGCTATGCAGGCAAAGTCCCTTTGCAACTGCCGCCGGAGAGTTTTGACGGCAACCCGCTTACGCACGATCAGACCCGTTATTTGCGCAATGCCGCAATCACACGCGATCATCCGCAACTGGGTATTGCTGGGCCGACAATCCGTTGGCTGGCACAAACACTCAATGCCATTCACAGTATCAACAATCAGCAATTTTACGAGAATTTTGCGATCCCGACGCTGTTTATCGTTCCCGGTGCCGACCGTGTTGTCGATGGCAAGGCAGCAATGCGCCTTGCTGAAAAATTACGCAGCGCGTCTCTGATTACCATTGACGGTGCGCGGCATGAATTATTGCAGGAAAGCGATTTTTATCGGGAGCAGGTCTGGGCAGCGTTTGATGCATTCATACCGGGATCAAACGCGCCGGAACAGAATACTGAACCGGCGCTGACAGAAGCATAGACCACACAATGATCAGGCATTGAGCAGTTTCAGAGCCTGTTCATGCAAAGCTGCCGAAGAAGCTGCTACAATATAGCCCCCCTTCTCCGCAGGTTCGCCATCGGCCTGCGTGATGACACCGCCCGCCTGTTCAATCACCGGAATTAGCCCCATAACATCATAAGGCTGCAAACCGCTCTCAATCACCAGATCGGCAAAACCGGAAGCCAGCATTGCATAGGCATAGCAATCCACACCATAACGGGACAAACGCACCTGTGCTTCCAGACGATCGAACGCTTCACGCTGTCCGTCTTTGAACAAAGCGGGTGACGTTGTGAAAACCGTTGCTTCCGACAAATCTGTGGTCTGGCGGGTTTTCAGCTGCACATGCCCGCCATTGCCTGCATATTCCGGCCCGCTCCAGAACGCACCATCGCCCAGCGCATAAAACATTTCGTTGGTGAACGGTTGAGACATCATGCCGATACGGGCATCGCCATCAACCATCAGGCCGACCAGCGTTCCCCAGACCGGCAGTCCGGAAATAAAAGCACGGGTGCCGTCAATCGGATCAATTACCCAGATATGGCTGCTGTCGAGATTTTCGCCGCCAAACTCTTCGCCCAGAATTCCGTGATCAGGAAAATGCTGATTGATCACTTTGCGAATGGCTTTTTCAGCTTCGCGATCCGCTTCGGTTACCGGATCAAAACCGACAGTATATTTATTATCGATTGCGATTTTTTGCCGGAATCGCGGCAGGGTTTGTTCAGACGCTGCCTGTGCAACCTCTTTCAAAAACGACGAATTCACCACGAAAATTCACTCCATTTCACAGCAGGATTTTAGCATTTCGACGAAATTTCGGCGATATCTCTCATCAAAATGCTTGAGCTACAGCTTTTAGCCAAAACATTTTGATGAAATATATCAATAAGTTAATTTGATTGTAACTTCAGAAAATTCAGAATTTTCATAAAAATGTCTGATTTTTCCGAATTCCGAATT
>NZ_ANNO01000068.1:0-9171 GCF_000409565.1 Pseudochrobactrum sp. AO18b | reverse complement strand
TCTTTTTTTATGCGCGTTTCATTCTGCGGCCTGCGGTTTCTGCAAAAATACATAATCCGGCAAGGCCGTCAGATCTGCCATGAATTGCGTCAGATCACGGCAAAGCCCCGCAAATGACGGCAGGCACTCAAGGCTGTTTTCGTCGACATAGAGTGCGCGGTTCACTTCAATCTGCAAAGCATGGAAATCACGATGCGGGCGTCCGTAATGCTCGGTAATATAACCACCGGCATAAGGCTTATTATGCGCAACATTATAGCCCATATTTTGCAGCAGCTCGATTGCCGCCCATGACAAGGCATCAGAACAGGACCGTCCGAAACGGTCACCGATAATGAAATCCGGCCGCCCTGTAATCCCGTTCTGACCGGCATTATCAGCCAGATCCATTCCGCTCGGCATAGAATGGCAATCCACCAGAACAGCATAGCCAAACTGCGCCCGCGTATCGCTCAACAACTGTCCGAGCACATGATGATATGGCTTGTAGATGGTTTCGATCCGGTCGAGCGCCTCACATAATGGCAGTCTGGATTTATAAATATCCTGACCTTCACCAACGATTTTAGCGATTGTGCCTAAACCGCCTGCAACCCGTGTTGACCTGATATTCGCATAAGACGGCACAGGCTCGTTAAACATTTTCGGGTCGAGCTCAAAGGGCTCACGATTCACATCCAGATAGGCGCGCGGGAAATGTGCACGCAACAAAGGCGCGCCCAGCGGCACGGCCATGGCGAATAATTCATCCACATAACAGTCTTCCGACTGACGGATATCATGGGGGCTGAGACGGGATTGCTGCAAAAATGCCGGCGGATAATACTTGCCGCTATGCGGCGAATTAAAAACGAACGGGATGCGCTGTTGCGCCGGAGCACAGACTTCAAAAGGAGTGATTGTCTGAAAGTCCCGTTGCAGGCTCATTCTTCACTTTCATATACTGCAAGGGCATATGCCCGGATTATTTGGCCGGATAGCCGGTTCATTTCTCAAGCCTAACTGATAATCCGGAAAAGCAAAGCCGGAATTGTCATATTTTGCCAGAAAATACCGGCAGCAGGCATTCAGTTTATTATTTAAGAACAATTTCATACCATGACACATGACATTTTCTTGAACTGCCCTATATGGTATTTTTAACGTCGTTCTTGCCTGCCAAAATGCATAAGCAATAAAACACTTTTGCCCTGCCGGTCGCAGAAACGGGGCAGATTAGTGGGAATGATTCATCCGATATTTACCAAAGCAGCGTCTTATAGGATCAGATTGAATCGCTTTTCTTGCCATTTTGTCACCGCAATATCATGCTGGGGACACGCAGATAAAAAGCGTACAGACATTCGGACGGACCAATGAAAAGAATTCTGCTTGCTGAAGATGATAATGATATGCGCCGTTTTCTGGTGAAAGCACTGGAAAAAGCCGGTTATCATGTCACCCATTTCGACAATGGAGCCAGCGCCTATGAGCGTCTGCGCGAAGAGCCTTTCTCTTTGCTGCTGACGGATATTGTTATGCCTGAAATGGACGGAATTGAACTGGCACGCCGTGCGACCGAGATTGATCCTGACCTCAAAGTCATGTTCATCACCGGTTTTGCTGCCGTTGCCCTCAATCCTGATTCAAACGCACCGCGTGAAGCCAAGGTATTGTCCAAGCCGTTTCACCTGCGTGATCTCGTGAATGAGATCGAGAAAATGTTGCTGGCAGCCTGATTTCAGGTATTGGGATAAGCCTGTTGAAAAACAACAGGTAAAACAAAGTTTTTTCTCTTTATTCTTCAAAAGGGCATTGACGCGCGCGAGCCAATATGGTGTATGCGCGTCATCGGATGGGCGTATAGCTCAGCGGGAGAGCACTACATTGACATTGTAGGGGTCACAGGTTCAATCCCTGTTACGCCCACCATCCGAATTCATTGATTTTACTTTTGTATTTCATGCCTCAAGCCAAACTACAATTGCACTCATTTTTCCAACAAGTTACAGATTAGGGGCATTTACTGCACCTTTCCATAGCAGCTGTAAGATGCACTTTTTCATAGAGTTGAAGCAGACAAGCTGTCACTCATAAACTGGATAAAATTATCAAGCACACTGGATTGAACCTGCATACGCGGACGTATCAACCAGATATTAAACTTAATCTCAGGTTCAAATTTTTTGACAACCAGCTCTCCATCCCGATAACCGGCTGCACTTATCGGGTCAACCACAGATACGCCCGCCCCTAACGCCACAAATGAACAGGCGGTTTCTGATTGACCTGTCTCAATCTGCATTTTGCGCGGTATCTGTAAATCATCAAAAATTTTATCAATCAGCATACGTGACTGATCCTGTGGTCCCAAAGATACAAAAGGCTGACCGGCAAGATCCTGTGCTTTGATGCTTTGTTTTTCTGATAATGGGTGCCCGACCGGCAGAATGCATACTGCTTTTAATGTCTGCAGCGGTATGCTTTCAATTTCATCCCTGTCCCCCGGAATAAAACTGATCCCGAAATCCAGCTGATGGCTTGCAACAGCATCAATCAAACTGCGTGAGCGCATGCTCTGCAAATGAAAAACTATATTGGGTCTTTCAGCAGCATAATCTGCAACAATTTCAGGCAGGACACGGCGAGCGATTGCCGGAAAGGCACCAAATGTAAGCGCTCCCCATTTCTGTTCTCTCAGAGCAGTAGCAACGCGCGAAACACGGTTCACACCAGCAAACATTGCCTCAACCTCTACCAACAGCGCTTCCGCCTCTCTGGTCGGGTGCAAACGCTTTCCTTTGCGTTCAAAAAGGGAAAAACTGCAATAAAACTCCAGCTGATTGATCAGCTGACTGACTGCCGGCTGAGAAATACAAAGTAATTCTGCGGCCCTGCTGACACTCCCCATCGACATAACCGCTTTAAACGCCTCAAGCTGCCTGATATACACCGCCCCTCCTTATTAGATTTCCTTATAATTATCTTAGAAAATAGTATTATTAATTATATGATATTGTCGATAGGCTTTGAAGAAAGCATTTCGTGGTCATCCGATTTTGTGGTGCCAATAATGAAAATGCACATACCAAAAGGGGATTTTCATGCGTGCTAACTTACTTGCCAAACTTTCATTGACAACCGTTCTTTCTGGACTGGCATTGTGCATGGCAGCTCAAGCGGATCAGCTCGATGACGTAAAAGCCAGAGGGAAGTTAATCGTCGGCATTAAGAACGATTATGTACCTTTCGGATTTTTAACCAAAGAGGATGAGTTGAAAGGTTTTGAAATCGACCTGGCGAAATATGTCGCCGGAAAGATTGTCGGTTCTGAAACAGAAATTGAACTTGTGCCGGTGGTGGCTTCCAACCGTATCGAGCTTTTAAATGCCGGTCGTATTGACCTGATTTTGGCAACGCTCGGCGTTAATAAAGAGCGCGCAAAAGTTATCGATTTTACCGAAGAATATTACAATATGGCGGGCATTGTACTGCTTACCCCCAAAGAAAGCACAATCGCCAAATGGGAAGATGTGCGCGGGCAGAAACTCTGCGGCATGCAAGGCAATCTTTACAATCGTACCCTGACCGGAACTTACGGCGCACAAACTGTTCTACTCACCGGTACCGCGGACATGTTCAAGGCATTTCAGAACGGCCGCTGCAGCGCCGTTGCCTTTGATGGTCCTATCCTCCAGCAAAAATTGTCAGATCCTGAATGGGGCGCAAAGTACAAAATCGCGCTGGATACATTTGATTACATTCCGATTGCGGGCGGCGTACGTAAAAACGAACCGCGCTTTCTGGAAGAGGTTAACAAAGCCATTCTCTCCGCAGAAGCAGCAGGCCTGCTCGTTAAAGCAGAAGAAACCTACGATATGGGTTCCAGCGAATACGTGACCAAACGCGCGGCAGACGCCAAAGCTGCCGGTCATTGATCTGCACTGAGAACAAAACCGGTTATCACTCGCGAACATATCTGTGTAGCCAAACTGATAACCGGTAAATTCATCGGAAATAATTCATGATATTCGGTCTCGATTTTGAATGGCTGGCTGATCCGCTCTATCAGAGCTGGTTGTTTGAGGGCTTGAAAACCACGCTCGCAATCACTGCTCTGGGCACTATATTAATGCTGATTATCGGCATTGCCGGAGCAGCGATCATTCATTTTAATGTCCCGGTTGCCCGATCTCTGACCATTATCATGATCGACTTGTTCAGAAACACGCCGCCTCTGGTGCAGTTGTTTTTTCTGTATTTCATGCTGTCTGATTTAGGCATGACCTATACAGATGCAACGACAGGAGAACGGGTGCCTCTCTTATCCGGTTTTGCCTGTGTGGTCATTTCACTGGCCTTGTATAATGGGTCAATTGCTATTGAGATTATACGCTCAGGCATCAATTCCGTACCACGCCAGACAGTCGAGGGCGGCCGGAGCATGGGCTATAGCCGATTGCAGATTTTTCGCTGGATTGAACTGCCGATTGCACTGCGCATGACCATTCCCAATATGACCAGCAATGTTGTGAGCCTGATCAAGACATCTGCGCAGGCAGCGCTCGTTGCTGTAACTGATATTATGTTTTTTTCCACTCAGATTGCATTGGAAACCTTTCTCAACCTCGAAGTGATGATCGTGCTGTGGCTGATCTATCTGACCATAACCACTGCGGTCGTTCTGCTCGCCAAACAAATCGCAAAAGCCTTTGCAATTCCGGGGTTTGGTGCAGGAGAAGTACAATGAACAGAGACGCAATCTCCGCTATTCTTGGTTTTTTCGGGGTTATCATCACGCTGCTGGCCATTCTGTTTATAAGTTACGGACAGGCAAGCGGTGCTGCTATCGGCGTTCTTATCGACCGCTCATCACAGCTACTCACCGGTAGTGCTGGTTTCACCGGTTTTGGCGGCGGCTTCTCCGCAAATGTGATTATCAGCATTTTTTCGATGATGATCGCACTCGTGGCAGGGTTTTTCCTTGGCGGCGCGATGGTATCGCCTAATCGGGCGGTCAGAACCGCTGCCATATTGATCATGAATCTGCTGCGCTCCTCACCGTGGCTGGTCGTGCTCTATGCGATGCTTTATCTGCTGCCATTTCGTATGACGTTTTTCGGCATCAGCATCTTTGTGTCACCGTTCCTCAAAGCTGTAATCGGTCTGTCCCTGCCCGTTACCGCCTATGTTGCTGAGGGGTTCCGGAACGGAATTCGCGCAATACCGGATGGCCAGTGGGAATCTGCCCGTGCCCTTGGTTATCGCCGCGGTCAGATTTTGCGCTCCATTATTCTGCCTCAGGCACTGCCAATGATGCTGCCCAACCTGATGACGACCTATGCAATGCTGTTTATCGGCACGAGCCTTGTGGTTGTTACCGGCACATCAGATGTTCTCTCCATTGGCAAAACAGTCATTGCCAGTGACGGCGATGAATATGCGACGGCAATTTACCTCTACATTCTCCTGCTATTTTTTCTCTTCGCCTATCCGTTGGCGACCTGGACGCGTGCTCTTGAGCGCCGCCTGATTAAAGGCAAATGACATGACCACATCCTCCACACCAATCATCAAAGTCGCTGACATCTATAAGAACTATGGTTCTGTTGCGGTGCTGAAAGGCATTTCAATGGAAATTCAGAAAGGTGATGTTGCTTGCATCATCGGCCCTTCCGGTTCAGGAAAATCCACACTTTTGCGTTGCCTGAACGGTCTTGTCCCGATCAACCACGGCAGCATCCGTGTTGGCAATTTTCAGGTTGAAAAATTGTGTTCTGAAAAAGAGCTGGTTCCGTTGCGTCATCAGGTTTCAATGGTGTTTCAGCAATATAACCTGTTTCCGCATAAGACCGTTCTGCAGAATATTATGATGGCACCCATACAAGTGCTGAGACACGATGCCCAGGACGTGCGGGAGCGCGCGGTCAGACTTCTCGCCAAAGTTCAGCTGTCAGGCAAAGAAAATGCGTATCCGGGAGAGTTGTCCGGTGGTCAGCAGCAGCGTGTAGCCATTGCGCGGGCATTGGCAATGCAGCCGGAAATCATCCTGTTCGATGAAGTAACGGCCGCCCTTGATCCGGAAATGGTGCAGGAAGTCCTCAATGTCATCCGCGATCTGGCAGCTGAAGGAATGACCTGTGTGCTTGTTACCCACGAAATGCGTTTTGCGCAGGAAGTGGCCGATCAGGTGTTTTTTACTGATGGCGGTATCATGGTCGAGCGTGGCGAACCGTCAGCATTTTTCAATCAGCCGCGTGATCCGCGTCTCAAATCTTTCCTGTCCAAAGTTCTTTGATTAATTCTCGGGAGGAATTTATGCAGACTTACAAAATTCTGGTACCGGATGCGCATCTGCGCGATTTGGCAATTGAAAGTGCCGTTTCCGGAGACCGGTTTGAATATCTGATTTATGACGAGACTAATCCTTCTGCCATTCCGGAACAGCATTGGCGGGAATGCGATGGCATTCTGGTCTGGCACCGCATGCGCATTGCCCCGCAAACAATTGCCCTGCTGGACAATTGCAAGCTTATTGTCCGCGTTGGTGTAGGCTTTGACAATGTGGACGTTGATGCCTGCCGTAAAGCTGGCATTGCCGTATCGAATGTTCCGAATTACGGCACAACAGAAGTGGCAGATCATGCCATTGCCATGCTGCTTTATCTGACACGCGGCCTCGGCACCTATGAGAAACGCCTTAAAGCTGATCCCGTCAAAGGATTTGTCGCAGAAGGCGCCCCTGTTGTACGGCGGCTGCGCGGGTTGACATTCGGAGCTATCGGCCTCGGCCGTATCGGCACTGCAATCGCACGTCGTGCTGCGGCCTTTGACATGAAAATTGCCTACTACGATCCCTATCTGCCTGAAGGGCATGAACTGGGCATCGGCTTTGAGCGCAAGCAAACGTTGGAAGAACTGGTGGCAACATCTGACATTGTCAGTCTGCATGTACCATTATCTGCTGAAACCCGCTCCATGATCAATGATACCCTGCTGGCACAGTTCCGCGACAATGCTGTTTTCATTAATATTGCGCGCGGTGGTCTGGTGGATATTGATGCGCTTTACCGCGCATTGCAGAGCGGACGCCTAGCCGCTGTCGGACTCGATGTTCTGCCGGTTGAACCACCATCCCCTTCTCCCGCCTTGCTTGAAGCATGGCGCAATGATGAAGCGTGGATTGCAGGACGGTTCATTGTATCGCCCCATGCGGCTTTTTATTCTGAAGCCGGCTATGTCGACATGCGCACATTCTCAGCTGAAATTATGCTGGATTTTCTTCTGCGCAACAAAGTCCGCAACAACGTCAATCCCGGTTGGGAACAATACAACCACTGACATACAGTGTGCCGAGGAGTGTGCCACAATGGCATTTCAAAAAGTAAACGCCCCGTTTCAAAAACTGTCTAGTGCTGCTCTTGATGCATGGCGCACCATCCCGCCTGCAGTCGCTTCCGACTGCCTGAACCGGACGCAGGCAATGAGCGCTGCGATCAAACCCGTCTCAACGGGCATCACACTCTGCGGTCAGGCGCGAACCGTTACTGCTATGGCGGGAGATTGCGGCAGTATTTGTGAACTGATCGGTGTGGCAGAAGCCGGTGAAGTCATTGTGGTTGATGCCGGTGGCGTAGAAGATACTGCGGTATGGGGCGGGATCATGACGGCAGAAGCAGCCCACCGGAAACTTGGTGGTGCAGTCGTTTTCGGCGCTATCCGCGATGTTGAAGAAGTTCGGCAACTGCAATTCAACATGTTCTGTAAAGCGATTGTCCCCCGTGGTCCGCATCATGGCTTTGGCGGCATCATTGACGGTGCTATTTCAATGGCCGGCGCCGTTGTCCACCCCGGAGATATTGTGCTTGGCAATGATGATGGCGTGGTGATTGTCCCCTTGGAACGAGCGGAAGAAATACTCGCGGCCGCACAAGAGCACATCGAAAAAGAAAAAGCTTGGCTCGACGGCATACGAAGCGGACAAACGATCCAGCAAATGTTCAAGATGCAAACTTCTGCATCAAGGTAACAATATTATTTTCAAAAATATGTAATATCAATAATTTTTGGAACTGACATTAAATATTCACATGTATTATTCATGTCGGTTCCAACAAAAATAATATTATTTCATATATATTTATAATTAGAAATAAAAATAATCAATATATTTGAATTATGGTACAATTTCTTGATAAGCAAGATTATCACTATACTGATTACATAAGTTGCGACCTGCTTCGCGGGCAATTGTTGCAACCAGCGTAATTAATCGCGTTGCCGATGCCTCCAGATACATCGCACTATAATTTGTGGCCGGAAACATTGTATTTGTATTGAGAACTTTCAGCTCCCCCTGCCGCAGTTCTTTTTGAATAACAACCGGTGGAAGAACCGAAATGCCAACACCCGCAGAGATCATATTGATGGTTGTAGTAAGGGAGTTGGAATAATGCACCGTTGCATCTTTGATACGATCTTCTGAAAAATAATTGATGATTTGCTGATGATTATGTGCCCCTCGTTCATAGGAAATAATCGGATAGTTCAGCAAATCTTCACGTGAGAACAAATCTTCGGGACTAATAAGAACGTCAGGTGTCCGGCTGATCCAAAACATGCCGAATGTGCAGATGTTAACGCTGCGCAATGTTGCCGCTGTCTCGGGGCGTATTGCAAACACAATGTCCAACTCACGCTGCTCAAGCTGCTGCGTCAGAACTTTGGACGAATCTGTGGTAATTGAAATTCTGATTTTAGGATAACGCTGGCGTAAAATATCTAAAACATCAGGCAAAATTGTCATCGCAAGACTCGGAACAATACCGAGTTTAAGCTGTCCTTCGACACTGTTTTTGGGGCTAACGCTTTCAACAAGGTTGTGATAGCGCAGCACAATATCCCGTGCACCTTCAACAAACACCTCCCCTTCTGCTGTCAGGCTGACGTCGCGGGCATCACGCTCAAATAAACGGAAGCCGAGTTCTTGCTCGATTGCACCAATGCGATTGGAAATTGCGGCCGGTGTCATGTTCATGCGCGCCGCAGTGATCCGGAAATTGCGCAATTCCGAAAGCCAGATCACCGTCTCAAGAAACCGGATATTCATCGATATGCAGTCTCCCCTCCGCATATTATGTGACTGAATTCTTATGTCTTATTTTTTAATATGATCCTACTGAGAAATAACCG
>NZ_ANNO01000067.1:0-7283 GCF_000409565.1 Pseudochrobactrum sp. AO18b | reverse complement strand
GAAGGCGCCTGAAACTTCGCCGAGTTTCAGGCCGGTTTTGACAGAAGCTTCACGCTCTTTCCCGCGCTCCTGAATAGCCAGCGCTTTGGTTGCAACTTCGTTGACTTCGCCACGCGGTAGCACCAGAACACCGCTTTCATCAGCAAGAATGGCATCCCCCGGATTGACGACCACGCCACCACAGGAAACCGGAATATTGATCCCGCCGCCCAGATCGTAAAGACGGGTGGTGATTGGCGAAATACCGCGTGCCCACATCGGGAAGTCGGAATCCTCAATCTCGGTCAGATCAGTGCACGGCCCGTCAACAATACCAGCCACCGCACCGGCAGCTTTAGCGGCAATGGTCACTCCCCCGCCCCAGCAGGCATAACGGTCATCACCCATACGGTCGACCACCAGCACATCGCCCGGCCGCAACATACCGGTGATATGATGCAAAAGCGTTGAATCCGGCCCCGGAATGGCAATGGTGACGGCAGTGCCGACAATCCGGCGCTTTGGCAGCAGCGGTTGAATGGAATGGTTCATAAAACCAAAGAAACGCCAGTGACCGACAGTTGCCGTTTCCACACCAGACAGCAAATCCAGATCAGCCTGTTCCACCTGCTCAGGCATTGCATTTATAACATACATGATGAGATTTCCTTACACTGCACAGGCTTCGTGACGTTTGCCTAACCGGCGGTGCTGCACCATCGGAATTAAAGCGCGAACGCGGTTGATCTGCTCACGATCAACTCTGGCTGTAACAAAACCCACACCGTCTGATGCGCGGGCAACGACATGCCCCCAAGGATCACAAACCAGAGAATGTCCGTATGTATGGCGTTTCTCGCCACCGCTCACCACCGCGCCGGTCTGTCCGCAGGCCACGAAATAAGTCTGGGTTTCAATGGCGCGGGCGCGTGCTAGTACTTCCCAATGGTCTTTGCCCGTTTGCAGCGTGAAAGCCGCTGGCAGAATGATGATATCAACACCGGCCTTTTCCAGCTCGAGATACAGTTCAGCAAACCGGATATCATAGCAAATGGCACAACCGACTTTGAAACCGTCGAGATCATAGACCACAACATCTTCACCCGGTTTCACCGTTGCGGATTCTTTATAGGCTGTGCCATCCGGTGCCACGATATCGAACATATGGATTTTACGATAATGGGCGACTTCTTTACCCGAGCGGTCAAAGACAAAAGTCGAATTATAAATCCGTGCTTCGCCGTCAACTTTCTCCATGATCGTACCGGCATGGACAAAAACTTTATGCTCACGGGCAAAATCCTGCGCCATTTTATAGGCAGCACCATTTGGTGCGGTTTCAGCCTCATTCAGCTTACCCTCAGGGCTGCCGCCATAATATTCAAAATATTCCGGCAGAACGATCAGATCAGGCGCATCCGTACGCACTGCATCTTCCATCAGTTTACGGGTTGTAGCCAGATTGGCGGCTTTATCAGCCTGCGGATTGGTCTGGATCAAACTTACTTTCATCATGCTCCTCCAAGCTCATTGAATAGAAATAAAATCAGGCAATAAGCGCTTCTTTTTTAAGCGCATTGACAGTGGTCATCATGCCCTGACGCAGGGTCATATTCTGTGTGGCGACGACCAGCATTGATGCGCCCTCATCCAAGGCAAAACGGCGCTCGGCTTCTGTCCATGCAGGCATGATCCATGGCTTGCCCGCATCACGGGCAGCTTTGGCGCAACGGCGCAGATCAGTCTTGTCCGCATCATTGAATTCATAAGCACCGCGACCACGGGCAAGTGCCAGATCAGAAGGCCCTGGGAAGAGACCATCGACCGTATCCAGCGCGATGATCTTTTCGACATCAGCAAGGCTTTCAGCCGTTTCGATCATGGCGTAGCATTTGGTTCGCTTATTCTCTTTTTCGAACGCATCGGATGCCGGACGGCTATAGCCGAACACGCGGCCACCGGCATAAGAACGTGTACCGGTCAGCGGATATTTCGCTGCTTTGGTGACTTCTCTGGCATGATCTACACCCAAAATATGCGGAACAATCACACCATCTGTGCCAAAATCGAGCACCTGCTGAATAGCCTCTGTGGTCGGAGCCAGCACTTTGGTCAGTGTCGGCAGGCCTTGCGCTTTGGTGAAAGCCAGAAACTGATCAAGCGTGCCCAAGTCAAATGTGCCATGCTCCAGTTCCAGCACGAAAGATGTGAAACCGCAGGTTTTAGCAATCTCAAGATATCCGAAATGCGGCTGCGACATCCAAAGGGCGATATTTTCCATTTTCGAGACCTCCTCGTCTCTTCATTCATGCAATGCGAATGCAGTTATTTGGTATTTTCAGAAGACTTGCCGATGGTGCGGGACAGGCCAAGTGTGCGTTCAATCAGGAAAATGATCAGCAAAGTTGCGATAATCAGCACCACAGAAATTGCGGCTGTCATCGGATCAGTGCGGCTTTCCACATAGTTGAAAATCTCGACCGGCAAGGTAGTCAGGCGCGGTCCTGTGATGAACAGCGAGATCACCACCTCGTCAAAGGACAACAAAAATGACAGGGCAGCACTGGCAACCAGACCCGGCATCATCAACGGTAAGGTAATGCGGCGAAAAACGGTGAACGGTGTTGCACCAAGCATCGTCGCAGCCTCTTCCACAGAGGGCGGCAGTGTTGAGAAAGCCGTGATCATAATGCGAATCACATAGGGTGTGGTCACGATCAGATGCGCGATAACAAGCCCTGTAAAAGTACCGAGCAGCTGCATTCTTACAAAGACCAGCAGAATGGCCAGACCCAGCACGATTGACGGCAGCAGCAACGGCGCAGTGAAAATATTGAGCAACAATTCCCGCCCGCGGAACTCATAGCGACGGATCGCATAAGCCGCAGGAATACCGGCTATCAGCGACAGAACAGTCACCACGCTGGCAACGCCAAGGCTGATCCACAAAGCATTGATCAGCGCCTCGTGATGCAGCATTTCACCATACCACCGCACACCCCAGCTCTGCGGCGGAAAGGTCAGATAATTATCATTGCTGAAAGACAGCGGGATCACCACCAGAATAGGCGCAAGCAAAAACAGGTAGAGCGCTGCAACCAGAATTTTAAACGGCAGTTTCATAGTACCAATCATGAGATTTCCCCTGCCGGTTAATCGATGCGGCGGGCAATGCGTGAATACACGACCAAAGCCAGTCCGAAGATGATGAGAACGATGACGGATGTTGCTGCCGCACGCGGCCATTCAAGCTGGATAACCGCCTGATCATAAATCTCGGTTGCGAGCATGAAGACACGACCACCGCCAAGCAGTTTCGGTGTGATGAAAGAGCTGATGGCCAGCACAAAGCACAGCAGGCAACCCAGTGCCACACCGGGCAAAGTCAGCGGGAAAATCACACGGCGAAAACGGGTGAAGCTATTGGCGCCGAGTGAAGCGGCAGCCTCTTCCAATGTCACATTCAGACGGCCAAAACCGGCAATTAATGACAGCGCCATATACGGAATAAGGATTTCCACCATACCGATGAAAACGCCAAGCGTATTATTGACCAGACGAAACGGTTCTGAAATCAGACCGGTACTCATCAGCATACCATTGATAAGCCCCTGATCACCGAGCAGCACCATCCGGCCATAAGTTCGCACCACGCTGCTCACCAACAGCGGTGAAACGGTGATGACAAACAACAAGTTACGCCATACCGGTGATACACGATGAAGAAACAGGGCAATCGGATAAGCGCAGACCAGTGTCATTACTGTAATCAATGTACTGATCCACAAAGAGTTGAAAATCAGCTCCCAGTTGAAACTGTCAGTGAAGAAGCTGAGATAATTCTCCAGCGTGTAATTGTCGGTCAGAACCCCGCCGCTGCGGCTTTCCAGAAAGGAGATCTGCGCAAGATTGGCTACCGGTACGATGAACGCGATCAGATTGATCAATGCCATCGGCAGTAAAAGCCCGACGGCAATCAGAGGAAACCAGCCGCGCTTCTGTTTCACAAGATTATTGGATGCAGAGGTAAGTGCAGTCATTGCTTACCTCCGAAAACCAGCATGTCTTCCGGCTTCCACTCGCACAGCAGCTTATCGCCAAGCTGGAAACCATGGCCACCACTGGTCGTCGGCACTTCAACCTTCAGGCAGCCGCCATTAATCTCGATTTCATATTGAACAATATCGCCGATATAGGTAATCCGCGCGACCTTACCGCGGGCGCTATTGGTGGTCACACTGATCAGCGACTGGTCACGGTTAGGTGTCAGACTGATACGATGCGGACGGATCGCAATCTGCCCCTCACCGGAAGTCGCACCATGAGTGTTACAGCGATAGACATTGTCACCCAAACGGCAGGTATTCTCTGCAATGATCTGGCAAATATGCACATTGGCGCGTCCGACAAATTCCGCAACAAACAATGAGGACGGACGCTCATAAATTTCTTCCGGTGTGCCGAGTTGTGCCAGTTTGCCATTATGCATCACACCAACCACGTCACACATGGTCAGCGCTTCTACCTGATCATGGGTCACAAAGACCGTTGTGATATTCATGCGTTGCTGGATTTCGCGGATTTCAATGCGCATATCATCGCGTAATTTCGCATCAAGGTTGGAAAGCGGCTCATCAAGCAGCAAAATGCGTGGCCGGATCACCAAAGCACGGGCAAGTGCAACGCGTTGTTGCTGGCCGCCGGACATATCTTTCGGTTTACGGGGGCCATAACCGGGCAAGCGCACCATTTCCAGCGCTTCCTCAACCCGTGCCTGTGCTTCATGTTTAGGCACGCGGCGCATATCCAGCCCGAAAGCCACATTCTCTGCTACCGTCATATGCGGAAACAGCGCATAATTCTGAAACACCAGACCAATGTCTCGCTGATGTGGTGGTTTGCGGGAGATATCCTCGCCATTGATATAAATATTGCCGTCTGTGATCGGCAACAATCCGGCAATCATGCGTAGAGTTGTAGTCTTGCCACAACCGGATGGCCCCAAAAGCCCGAGAAGTTTGCCTTTGGGCAAATCAAGATGCAGATCATCAACGGCCTTATAGTTGAGACCATAGAGTTTTGAGACGGCTTTGAGTTGCAGAAATGTATTGTCTGTCGTCATGTCAGAACCCGAATTATTCTGTGCCGTTCCGCCTGATCAAGATCAGGCAGAGCGGTTTTGCAGTCATAAGAAATGGAAATCTGTGCGCTGAAAATCAGCGGCCGGCAGGGATGATCTGGCGGCGCCACGGGTCCAGAATTTTGCCGCGGATATCGCCGATCGTCATCCAGTCCACGGGAATGAGTTTGTCACGCTGTTCAGAATTCATCATCGGGATGCGGGCGCGTGTGGCCTCATCAACTTCGGCTTTGGTATTGGTCGGTGCATAGAACATCATCTTGGCAAAACGCGCCTGTGCCTCAGGGCTGAGTGCATAATTGATGAAAGTCTTGGTTGCATCCTGATTTTTACCGTTGGCAATCGCACTGATCACATTAATCTGCGCTGCTGTACCCTCGGAAGGCCCTACAGAACGTAGCTTACCGCCGGTCTGATCATAATAAAACTGCGCACGGGCATTATAACCGATCGACAGGTTCGCGGTGCCATTCGCCACCAATGTATAGGCGTCAGGTTTTGGCTCCCATGTCTGAACCAATGGCGCCAATTCTATAAGCTTTGCCACAGCAGGTTTGATGGTTTTTACATAGTCAGTTTCACCGGCGAGCCGGTTGGTGATGATTGTTAGCAAAATAGCCTGAATATCACCGCCACCCTGCGCGGCGATAATGACTTTGCCATTTTGTTTTTTATCCCACAGCGCTTCCCAACTGGTTGGCCCTTCCGGAAAAGCATCGTGATTATAGATCAGTGACAATGTATCGAATGTAATCGGAATGGCTTTACCGGCAAGCTCCCTGCCAATATCCGCCAGATCGGCATAATTGCTCAGAGCAGCAGTATTTAGGTCTTCGACCAGCCCTTCATCACTGGCGATTTTAGCAACGGAAAGATCATAAATAACCGCATCAGTTTGCGGAGAGGACTTTTGAGCGCGCATATTACCAAGTGATGTCGCGGCATTCTGGACACCGTAATAGGTCACTTTAATATCCGGATGTTCTTTCTGGAAAGGCTCGATAACAGCCTGAATATAATTATCCTGAAATGCACCGCGATAGCCCATCACGGTAATATCAGCAGCCATCGCTGGCAGTGCCACCCCCGTCAGGGCAGCGGCAGCTGCCAAAATCAAAATACGGGATGCCTGATATTGAGATTGCTTCATGTTCTTCCCCTTTGTTTTTTCAAAGGTGCAAAACATCAGGCTTATCGTCCAACGACTTATTCTTACCGCCTGTTCGATTTTGGTTTATGCATGTTGCTTATGCTTGTCAGAATTATGTTTTTTGCCCGTCAGTATCCATCTTGGCCGCATAATTTATATAACAATCCAAACGCAAATAGATTGGCCAATGATCATCCATGATGTCTCGTGACACCTCAATGGCACAATCAAGCACTCGCACTCTCAGGCTTGAGCTTTTTCTATCTTCCCAGGAGCAATGTTCCCACCTCTTCTATTGGTCATTAAAGAGGCAAAAGGGCAATGGCCTGTCCGTCAACAGCTATTCATCACGAAAAATAAGCTTTACAGCTTCATATGCTAATCTGATAACCTTTAGTAACAAGATTATTCGTGCTGAAATCTAAGGAGTGAATGCCACATCCGGCAAGCAATCACGACCGCAACCTGCCTCCCAAATCACCTTTAAATACAGTACCATATCGGCGCCAGTATATTATATAGTATCTAATAAAAATTTGCCTTTATCTTCAATTTAACCATACAAAACCAGAATAGATCACATTTTTTCAATAAATTTTAAAATAATACGCATTTTTATGAGTGAAACCGGCTTTTTTACATAACATTAAATTGTTATCTTATGATATTATAAGCATTCTCATCGCGACTATCTGCACGGGAGATTGTGGGGAAATTATCTCACGTTCAGATAGATGGGGCAGATAGATGGGAATCAAAGTCGGGGTCACAGGGGGAATTGTTTTTGGTTTCAAAAACGCACCGAAAAATTTGCATCGGCACGATCACAAAAGATCGCCCCGTTATGCTGCAGAAATTGCTGATGTCTTATGCCCGGCTGATTATTCCTGAGGGGACACAGGTCTGTTTTTTAATTGTAGAAAACAACCACGAGAAAACAGTCTGCTCGATTATCAATGACTTTAAGGCAAGAGTTTCACCTGCTGAAGTCGTCTATACTGTTGAGCCGGTTTT
>NZ_ANNO01000066.1:0-8103 GCF_000409565.1 Pseudochrobactrum sp. AO18b | reverse complement strand
TCGGGTGTAGCTCTCAGCTACGCCTGATTTGTTTCGCCATAGTGCCAGACGGTAGTGCGCTTTACGTCTGCATCTTCCAGAGCGCGGGTGACCGGTACGGAATAGACTTTCAGCTCTGTCAGACGGTGCCGCGGCAGATAAGACCGTCCGGGATCTCCGACGATAATCTGCATGCCTTTAGCAGCGAGCATATCAAACCAGACGATCAGCCGGTCAGCCAATGGCTTGTCATAAAAGACATCACCGGCGAGCAGAACATCAAAAGAGCCGCTCACATCCTGCCCGATCAGATCAGCGTCACTGAAGTCACAGGATACTTTGTTCAAAACACTGTTCAGGCTAATGGCATGGCGGGCAAAGGGATCGATATCATTGGCGGTCACAGAACTTGCGCCGCTCAAAAGGGCTGCAATACCGACCAGACCGGAGCCGGAGGCAAAGTCCAGTACGCGTTTATTTTGTACAGCCTGCGGATGATCGAGAATATAGCGGGCAACGCCCTGACCGCCTGCCCATGCGAAAGCCCAATAGGGCGGCGGTAATCCGATTTCGGAAAGTTCTTCTTCGGTCTTATGCCAAAGATCATGAGCCTCATCGGCAAGATGAAGCGCGATTTCCGGCACATGGGGCGGGTGGTGAATGCCAGTATTGTCGAGGATGAATTGCGTAGCGCGCGTCGAGTCCGGGATCAGGAGGGGCATAGACGCTCCGGATCAAGCAGAGGATAAGCGGCTGCAAATGCAGAACGCTTCCGAAATAGTGTTTGGGTTGCGTTCTGCATTGTTGTGCTCTTAAATTTTGGTGTGGTCTAATCCGCCCATGCGGCAGACCTCGATCCATTCGTCTTCTTTGACCGGCTGTACGGAAAGACGCATGGATGTGACCAGCGCCATATCGCTCAACAGCGGATTGACCTTCACATCTTTCAATGTCACCGGCTTCGGCATATCGCAGACGGCGCGGATATCCACACATTCCCAGCGGTGATCGTCCGTTGTGCTGTCAGGATGCGCCAATGCACAAACTTCCACAATGCCGACGACCTCCAGTCCTTCATTGGAATGATAGAAAAAGCCTTTATCGCCAAGCTGCATAGCGCGCATATTATTGCGTGCCTGATAATTGCGCACGCCGTCCCATTGCTCACCGACAGCGCCTTTGGCCTTTTGCATTTCCCACGACCATTTGAATGGTTCAGATTTAAACAGCCAATATGCCACAGTTTTCTCCGGATTTATTCAGCGGGCCAAGTTTATTCAGCAGGTTTGTTGATGACCCAGTTCCACGGGCGCACAGTCACATTGTCGAACAGACCAGCCAATGCATAAGGGTCTGCAGCGGCAACGGCTTTTGCATCTTCAATGGTTTCAGCTTCAACCATCAGCATGCTGCCAACCGGTTTCTGATCGGCTTCGCTCAGAAAAGGGCCGCCGAATTTGATCTTGTCGCCGAGGCTTTTCAGATAATCGAGATGGGCAGGGCGGGTATCAAGACGCAGTTGCAGATGGTCGGCTTTGTCATTGCAGAGAATGGCGAACAGCATGAGGTCAGGTTCCTAATCTTCATTTTTCAAAGGACGGGACAATAATCCGGTAACAGCCGCATCAATAGTAATACTGCCATTGAGCAAGGCCGCAATTGTGGTGATGATTGGTGCATTGATCTGCTTGCGCGCGCAAAGTTCGGCAATCACCGGCGCTGTGGCCACACCTTCGGCCAGCAACAGGCCTTCCAGTGGTTCGCCGCGTCCCAAGGCCAGCCCGTAGGAATAATTGCGCGATTGCGGTGAGGAGCAGGACAGCATCAGATCGCCAAGGCCGGACAATCCCATCAGGGTTTCAGGTCGTCCGCCAAAGGCTACAGCAATGCGGCGCAGTTCTGCAAAAGCGCGGGTGACCAAAGCTGCCTGTGCCGATGCGCCCAGACCTTTGCCGATGGTGGCTCCGGCTGCAACGGCAATCACATTTTTCAATGCGCCGCCGATTTCAACGCCGGTCAGATCATCGGAGGAATAGCAACGGAAGGTGCTGCCGGAAAATTGGGCGGCCAGATCATCGGCAATGGCAATATTTTCACAGGCAATGGTAACGGCAGTCGGAAAGCCACGGGCAACATCGCTGGCAAAGCTCGGGCCGGAAAGGGCTGCAATCGGATGGTCAGGCAAAATATCGGCAATGATCTGCGACATCAGCCGTCCGGTGGAGCGTTCAATCCCTTTGGCGCAAAGCACAACAGGGCAATCAGCCGGAATGAGCGGTTTCAGTTCCTGTAATGCCGCAGCCATGGATTGCGCAGGGATAACGGCCAGAACCGTATCGGCATTGTTCAGCGCTGCGGCTGCATCGCTGGTCGCGCGGAGATTGTCATGCAGGGCGATATCACCGAGATAGCGGTTGTTACGATGATTGTGATTAATGTCATCAACCGTTGCCGGATCGCGGGCATAGAGCACGACCTCATGTCCGTTCTGCGCGGCCATGCAGCCGAGCGCTGTTCCCCATGCGCCGCCACCTAAGATCGTAATTTTACTCATGCTTTTGCTCCCCTGCGGCCAAAACCGACCAACGGCGCTGATGTGCTGTCCAGCGGCCAGCGCGAGCGCGGTGCAAAATCGAGATTGTCAGGCTCCGTGCGTGCTGCATGTTCGGCACCTGCCCATGCAATCATGGCTGCATTGTCGGTACACAGAATATGCGGAGGTGCGAGGAAATCGAAACCGTGTTTTTCACAAAGCGTTTCAAGTCCTTTGCGCAGTACTTTATTGGCAGCAACACCACCGGCAACAACCAATGTTGGATTTTCTTTATCCGGATAGGTTTCCCGAAAACGGAGCAGAGAACGCTTCACACGGTCATTCAGCGTATCGGCAACGGCAGTCTGAAAAGATGCGCAGATATCCGCCACATCCTGATCGCTCAACGGCACAAGCTGAGTTGCTGTCTGGCGTACGGCGGTTTTAAGGCCGGAGAAGGAGAAGTCCAGCCGTGCTTCACCTTTGAGCGGGCGCGGCAGTTCAAAACGTGAGGCATCGCCTTTCAAAGCCGCCTGTTCAACGGCAGGGCCACCCGGATAAGGTAGTCCCAGCAGCTTGGCGGTCTTGTCAAAAGCTTCACCCAACGCATCGTCGATGGTTGTGCCGAGGCGTTCATAATGGCCGAGGCCGTGCACGAGAATAACCTGCGTATGACCGCCGGAAACCAGCAATAACAGATATGGAAAAGCCAGTCCGTCGGTAAGGCGCGCTGTCAGGGCATGGCCTTCGAGATGGTTGACGGCATAGAAAGGCTTGTCCGCAGCAAAGGCCATGGCTTTCGCCGTCATCAGTCCGACAATCAGCCCGCCGATCAGGCCGGGGCCTGCTGTTGCAGCGACAGCATCCACATCATTGATGGTCATATCCGCATCGGAAAGCGCTTTGGCAATCAATCCGTCGAGCGCTTCCACATGGGCGCGTGCGGCGATTTCCGGCACCACGCCGCCATAGGGTTCATGCTCGGCAATCTGGCTCAGAACAACATTAGACAGGATGCGCGAAGACACCCCGCCTTGTTCATTTTCATGGCGTTCAATGATAGCTGCGGCTGTTTCGTCGCAACTTGTCTCTATTCCAAGCACGCGCATAAGCGATTAGACCCGTATTAACAAAGCATTTCCGGCAAAAGCGCTGAGCACTTTTGCATAAGGAGAATGCGTTCAATAAACAAACTTCGCTGATCTTTCTGTCTTGCACCGGATAGTGGCATTATATTCATGATATTACAGTCATGAATTTGCCCCTGAGGTGAAAGGCAGTTAGAGAAGCCTTTGACATTCGCGTATCACGGACAGAGCCAGATGCAAACACCACGTTTAAAAATCGGAACACGTTCCAGCGCTTTAGCACTGGCACAGGCAGAAGAAACACGCGCACGCCTGATGGCTGCGCATGGTTTAAGCGAAACGGATGTTGAAATCGTACCGATGTCCACGCAGGGCGACCGTATTCAGGATCGTGCATTGTCGGAGATTGGTGGTAAAGGCCTGTTCACCCAAGAGATTGAAGATGCACTGTTACAGGGACGTATTGATATTGCAGTGCATTCTTCCAAAGATATGCCGACGGTTTTGCCTGAGGGTTTGCATCTTTCCACTTATCTCGAGCGTGAAGACCCGCGTGATGCTTTTGTCGGTAAAACCAGCGCAAAACTGACCGATCTGCCGCATGGGGCAACAGTCGGTTCATCCAGTCTGCGTCGTCAGGCACAAATCCGGCATATCCGTCCTGATCTAAATGTTATTATTTTTCGCGGTAATGTGAATTCCCGTCTGCGCAAGCTCGATGAAGGTCAGGTTGATGGTACATTTCTTGCTTTTGCAGGGCTGAAGCGCCTCGGGCTGGAGCATGTGGTGACAGAACTGATGGATACAGAGCGGTTTTTACCTGCGCCGGGACAGGGTGCGATCACCATTGAAAGCCGTGTCGATGATGCGCGGGTTGATGCACTGCTCAAGCCGCTCAATCATGAAGAAACATTTATCCGTCTGACTTGCGAACGTGCATTTCTGGCGCAGCTTGACGGTTCCTGCCGCACGCCGATTGCCGGTTTGGCGGAAGTTAAAGACGGGCATTTGCATTTCTCCGGTATGATTTTGACACCGGACGGTTCACGCCTGCATCGCGTTTTCATAGATGGTGCTGCAGCAGATGCGGCGGCGCTGGGCAAGGAAGCCGCGGAGCGGATCCGTGCAGAAGCCGGTGCTGATTTCTTCACCAGCTGGGCTTGAAACATGCGCAGGGTTCTGGTCACACGCCCGCAACCGGATGCAGCTTTAACCGCCGCTAAACTTGAAGCGGCAGGTTATCAGCCGGTTTGTCTGCCGGTGAGTGAAACTGTAGCGACGGGCGCATCATTGCCGCTGGGCAGTTTTGATGCCGTTGCTGTGACCAGCGCCAATGCCCTGCGCCATATCAATCCTGATTTGCTGGCACCCTACCGGCATTTGCAGCTTTATGCGGTGGGTGAAAAAACGGCATCTGTTGCGCGGGATGCGGGCTTTGAGACAATCTATGCTGGTGATGGCTGGGGGCTGCATCTGGGGCGCCATGTGGCAGCTGTTATGTCTGCGGGCAGCCATGTGCTTTATCTGACCGGCAAAATCCGGCGGCCGGATTTTGAGGCGCAACTGTCAGCGGCCGGTATCAATCTGACGGTTACTGAGACCTATGACACCCGCCCTGTTGCCTATAGCGATGCCGAGCTGAACGGGATTGCTGATACCGGCAGTGCAGAGGTGATTTTGCTCTATTCCGCTGTCGCTGCACGGCAGTTTGTTGCACTGGACAAGCAGGCAAAGGGTGCTTTTATCCAGAACGCGAAATATATTTTTTGTCTTTCTCAGCGGATTGCTGCAGAATTACCAGATAATTGTAATGCGCAGGTGCGTATCAGTGAAACGCCGGATGAGGATGCTTTATTACGCCTGCTGGCATTGATCTGACGAAAATATGCAACCATTTGTTCAATTTCGTCATTTAGGTTGCATCTGAAGTTTAAAATACAGATTTTGCGAGAGGACTCATGGCTAAATCCACAGTGTCACGTCACAGCAAGACCACCCGTAAACCGGTGGTGATTGATCTTGATCCGTCTGATGTGAAAGCTGTTGAGGCATCCGCTGCAAAATCTGCGGGTAAAACTGTGCCGGATGCAGAGCCGGTGGGCGATCCGAAACCTGTGGCACAACCGGCTGCAAAATCTTCCGCACCACCACCGCTAAAAGCGCAAGTTGAAGCGAAACCTGCAACCTCGGTTCCGCCGCAGAGCACATCCCGTCCGGCTTCTTCAGCCGGTGTTTCCGGCCCTAATCCTTTTGCATCAGGAAAAACCATGAATTCTGCCAGTAGTTCCGCACCGCAGACGAAAAAAACAACTTCGCCCTGGATTGCCGGACTGGCGGGTGGTGTGATTGTTCTGCTGGGCACGACCGCACTGCAATGGGCGGGGCTGGGTTTGTTTCCGGCACAGACCAGCAATCGTGATGAGGCGGCAATTGCAGAAATCGCAGATCTGAAACAGCAGATTTCCGGTTTGCAGGCCGCAACCAAACCGGATGCGGATTTGTTAGCACGTCTGGAAGCCGCAGAGAAAAATGCAGCAGAAGCTCAGCAACGCCTGAATGCACTGCCGCAAGCCAGTGAAACACCAGCCGGAAATGATGAGGCGATCCGTGCCGATGTGACAGCTCTGCAAGAGCAACTGAAAGCACTGGCAGGGCAGACGCAGCCTGCGGATAGCGCGCTGGTGAATGGTCTGACCGAGCGCCTGAATGCGATGGAAACAAAACTCAATACGATCGGTTCTCAGGCAGAACAGGCCAATGCCGCATTAAATACTGATACGGACGAGGTCAAAGCGCTGCAACAGCAATTGGGTGCTTTGCAGACGAAGATAGATGCGCAGGCCACACAGCCGGATATGGCGGCGATTATTGCGGCCAATGCTTTGAAATCCGCGATTGATCGCGGTGGTTCTTATCTGAATGAATTGCAGACCTATAAGTCATTGCTGCCGGAGCAGGCAGGTTCTGTTGCCGCGCTTGAAGCGCAGGCGGAAACCGGTATTCCGACACTAAGCCAGCTGAACACACAATTTGCATCATTGGCGGATGATATGGTGGCCGCGGTGAACAAGCCTGCGGCAGATGCCGGTATCTGGGATCAGTTGGTCGGCAGTGCAAAAAATCTGGTACGGTCGCGGCCAATCGGTGATGTCGCTGGTTCCGGTGTCGGGCCGGTGACTGCCCGTATTGAATTTGCTTTGCAGAATGGTGATGTGCAGCGCGCAATCACCGAATGGGCACAATTACCGGAAGCGGCTAAACAGGTTGGTCAGAGCTTTTATAATGCATTGAATGCACGGCGCGATGCGGATGCATTGTTGGCACAGTTGATTGCTGCCTCGACGCAAGTCTCTGAGCAAAAACCGGCTGCGCAATAAGCGAAACAGGAAAGGGAGAACGGTATGATACGGGTAATCCTGTTTCTTGTTGTAGTCGCATTGCTGGGGCTGGGGTTTGGCTGGATGGCGGATCGTCCCGGTGATCTGGTGTTCACTTTTGCCGGAGAGCGGCACAATATTTCTCTGATGACTGCCGCCAGTATGGTTGTGGCTGCCATTGCCTGTGCCATGCTGTTGTGGTGGATCGTCAAAAATCTTATTCGCTCGCCTTATATTTTGCAGCGTCATTTTCGCGCCCGTAAACGCGACCGTGGCTATCAGTCACTCTCGACCGGCCTGATTGCTGCCGGTGCCGGTGATGCCGAAGCGGCGCGGCGTATGAGCAAACAGGCCTCCAAATTGCTGAGCGTTGATCAGGAGCCGCTGATCCGGTTGCTTGATGCGCAAACCGCTTTATTGGAAGGGCGCAAAGATGATGTGCGCCGTTATTTTGAAGAAATGATTGCGGATCCTGAAACCAAATTACTGGGTTTGCGGGGATTATATCTTGAGGCCAGCCGCGATGGTGTGCAGGAAGCAGCCTATCAATATGCGCAGGAAGCCAGCACAATGGCACCGCAGCTGGAATGGGCGTCGAATGCAGTGCTCGGACATAAGGTTTTGCAGGGTGATGTTACCGGTGCATTGCGGGTACTTGAGGCACGCAAAGCGGTTATTCCTTATGGCAAAGACGGTAAAGCTGCTCGTGAGACATTGAAACGCAACCGTGCGGTTTTGCTGACGGCACAGGCGATGGACAGTTTTGAAACGGATGCTGTGGCTTCCCGAGAGGCAGCGAATGAGGCGTTCAAGCTGGAACCGGAACTGATACCGGCTGCATTGATTGCTGCGCGTTGCTTGCTGCGTGACGGTAGTATCCGTAAGGGTAATCGTATTCTTGAAGCGGCATGGAAACGCGAACCGCATCCTGAGATTGCCGAAGCCTATATTCACGGGCGCGCCGGAGATACGGCGCTTGACCGGCTGAAAAAGGCGCGCCAGCTCGCAAGTTTGCGCAGTCACCATGCGGAATCTGTTTTGATTGTTGCACGGGCTGCGCTGGATGCCGGAGAGCTGACACTGGCACGGGAAAATGCCGAAGCTGCATTGAAGCTTAATCCGCGTG
>NZ_ANNO01000065.1:0-29433 GCF_000409565.1 Pseudochrobactrum sp. AO18b | reverse complement strand
CGGGCTGTCAAAGCGCCGCGCGATCCGGCATGGACGGCTGACGGTATTGTTTCTGACCATTGGGCACCGGCCTCGCCGGTGACAGGTCGCCTGAACGCCTTTGAATGGAAGGTGCCGTTTACGGAAATAGCGGCGGATACGTCTCCGGTTCTCGATGATGACAGTTTGAAAGAGCCGTTTTTACCGGTCACTTATTCGCGTGCGGAAGAGGCTGAGCCGTCAAACATGCCCGCGGTGAAGGAGCCGGTCTTTGCCGATGATCCTGATGATGCGGAAACTATGCCTCTTGTTGCGGATAAAACTAAAGCTGCTCCGAAGAAAACGGAACCGCAGGACAATAATCTGCGCAATGCCAAAGTAACTATTCTCACTGAGACGGGCGATAATCCTGCGGTGCAGGCCGCAAAAGATTCGCAGCCTGATAGTTCTGACGCTGCGAAGGATAAGCATAGTCTGATTGTTGATGATCCGGGTGTGGCGGCAGAACATGATGTGCCGATACGCAAGGAAGGGACGTTCCGGCTGTTTTAATACTGCGTCCGGTCGGGTTTGCAGAATGAAGTCCGTTAATTCCGTTGCAAAACAGTATTTTTGTTGCAGCTTGGTGACTCTGAGAAAGATTAGAAGATACTTGTAAGACAAAACATGTCTGTATGCTTGGCATCCTTCCGGATGCTGGTCTATGTGTAAGACCTGTCAAAGGCTGTATAAGCACTGGAGCATGTATGTTTGAGCGTCTGATCAGTTTTTTCAAAGAATTGCCGGGTTTTGATCCCTCGAAGAAAAAACAAACATTCTCTGATGAAGACCCGCGTCTGGCCGCTGCTGCATTGATGTTTCATGTCATTGAAGCGGATGGTGAGCAGCACGAAAAAGAGCGCAAACGTTTGTCGGATTTGCTGTCGCAGGCTTATGATTTGCAAGGCGATGACTTGCAGGCTTTGATTAAAGCGGCAGAAGTTGCGGATCAGGAATCGATTGATCTTTATCGTTTCACCAGTGTTTTGAAACGCCATCTGGATGTGCCGGCTCGTTTGAGCTTTATCGAGGTGCTGTGGGAAATGGTCTATGCCGATGGTGATGTCGGTGAAATCGAAGATAATATTATGTGGCGTATTGCCGAGCTGATCGGTGTGGATCAGGAGCAGCGCATCGGGATTAAATTACGGGTCGCTGAGCGTGCCCGTTCAATGCGTGATGCCTTGGCTTCAATATCCATGGCTGAAGAGCAGACCAATGCCGAGGCCGAAAAGGCTGAATAAAAGCAGCGGATTTGAAAGAGTGAAGGCCGTCATTGACGGCCTTTTTTATTTGTTACGGTCAATCAGTCTTTCGCGAGAAGACCTTTCCAGATGATTGCGCCGATAGCGGCACCGATCAGCGGAGCAACCCAGAACAACCAGAGCTGGCTGATGGCAGCTGTGTCTGCGAACAGGGCTGCTGCCGTGGAACGGGCCGGATTGACGGATGTATTGGTCACCGGAATTGAAATCAGGTGGATCAGTGTCAGACCGAGACCAATCGCGATTGGTGCAAAACCGGCCGGTGCCCGCGATGAGGTGGAGCCGAGAATAATAATCAGGAAGAAGGCAGTCAGCACGACTTCAATGGCAAGGGCTGCCCCAAGGCTATATTTGCCTGGTGAAAGATCGCCGTAGCCGTTGGAAGCGAAGCCGCCTGCGCTGAAATCAGCTTTACCGCTGGCAATAAAATACAGAATTGCAGCAGCAATAATGCCGCCGACCAGCTGTGCGATCCAGTAGGGAATGAGGTCTTTAGCCTCAAAGCGCCCGCCCAGAGTAAGGCCGAGAGTGACAGCCGGATTGAAATGTCCGCCCGAAATACCACCGACAGCATAGGCCATTGTCAGGACAGTCAGACCGAATGCCAGCGCGACACCGGCAAAGCCGATACCCAGTTCCGGAAAGGCTGCAGCGAGAACGGCGCTGCCGCAACCGCCGAAGACCAGCCAGAATGTGCCAAAACACTCTGCCGACAATTTATTCATCATGGAAGGCGTATCTTGCATGTTAATCCCCGTAGACGATTGAACAAAAATGAAATCTGCACGGAACTTATATTGCCCGCCGAATATGGACAGATTTGTCAGGATTGAACAGTCTTTTTTTGAACACAATTGGTGTAAATATTTGTCTTACAAAGAAATATTCTGTCTTATATTATAATTATTATAAAATAGGCGCAGATGTCAGGCCGAGGATAAGCAACTATCCTGTTATTAACCGGCAGCAACAGACGGCTGATTGCAGGATTGTGGCGGTTTTCATTTTTTCGGGCTGTTATGGTGTTTTAAAGTGTTGTACCGTCTTGGGAATTCATGAGCGGTTTCGACGCTTTATAAGGTTTCGGGATAATATTAACGGTTTCCGGAGTACCGGCTTGATGTCTAGGTTCGAGCGCCGACTGGCTTTTAATTTCAAACTGTTCTGTTTGCCTTTGGTTGCTGTGCTGGCAGGTTGCACAGGGACTGCAACGGCATGGACTGAAAAAGTCACGATTGAACAGGTTGAACTGCCAAAAGAATGCGCCGGATGGCAAAAGATTAATATGAAGCAGCGTGCTTATTACATGCTGATGCGTGATGATCCTGCGCTGATTATGGAAATCGATTCCCATAATCTTAAAGGTAAAAATCTTGGTTGCTGGCAATAGCCATATGCCGGTGTGACATGGCAGCTTCATTGAAACATGCAGGGCTGCTCAACTGATTCAGGGTAAATGATGCATCTGGATATTATAGAGCTGCAGTCATTTTATTCGACAGCATTGGGCAAACTGGCTGCTTCGGTTATTACTTCAGCACTGGATCCTTTATGGCTGCCAATGCCGCAGGAGCGGCTTGTCGGGATCGGCTATACGCTGCCTTATCTGGATCATTTTGCATCACAAGCGGAGCGGGCATTTGCTTTTATGCCAGCACGGCAGGGCGCAACCGGCTGGCCGCATGGCGAGGCACTGAGCACGGCGCTGGTCTATGATGAGGAGCTGCCTTTGCCGGATAGTTCTGTAGACCGCATCTTACTGGTACATACGCTTGAATTTTCTGAAAGCAGCGCGGAAACGCTGAAAGAAATGTGGCGTGTCTTATCACCGAACGGACAGTTGATCGTCGTGGTGCCAAACCGCCGTGGTGTCTGGGCGCGTATGGAACATACGCCTTTCGGCAGCGGGCGCCCTTTCAGTCGCGGACAATTATTGCAGGCTTTCAGAGAAGCCAATTTCACGCCGGGAAAAGTGGTCAATGCGCTGCATGTGCCGCCGACACGCTGGCGCTGGCTGCAACAATCATCTGGCTTGATAGAAACGGTCGGAACCCGTCTCTGGCCGTTGTTTGGCGGGGTGGTGATCGGGGAGGCGCATAAGCGCCTTTATCAGGGACTGCCGGTGCTGAAGCGTGCTTCACGCCGTGTTTTCGTGCCAGTGCTGACACCTCAGGGGACAGCACGACAGCAGCCGGTGAAGGTGAAAATTCACGATCACCGTGAGCGCTCCGGTCAATAAACCGGATTTAAGAAATTATGCTCTAGCGTTTAAGCAGAAAAACAGCCTGCTGGCCGAGCAGGTTCCACATGCCCCATGGCAGGCTGAACGGCATGCGCTCACCATTACGGTTCAGGGCCACAGCATCTTCAACTGTTGCACCAACCTCTTTGGTCATATCCACAAAATCGCGGATCGTGCAGAAGTGAATATTCGGCGTATCATACCAGCTGAACGGCAGTTCTTTGGTCACCGGCATTCTGCCGCGAAACAATAGTGAGCCACGCACCCGCCAGTAACCGAAATTCGGAATGGAAACGATCGCACGCTCACCGATGCGTAGTAATTCGCTCAGAACCTTTTTTGGATTGAGCGTGGCCTGCAAAGTCTGCGACAGGATCACATAATCGAAGCTGGAATCGGGGTAATAGACCAGATCACGGTCTGCATCGCCTTGTATCACCGACAATCCGCGCATCAGGCACTGGTTCACACCGCTTTGTGATAATTCCACGCCGCGCCCGTCTACATTGCGGCTGTCGCGCAGCAATTGCAGCAATTCACCGTCACTGCAGCCCACATCCAGAACCCGTGTTCCTGGGCGTACCAGCGAGGCGATAATATCAAAATCAACGCGGTTATGGATATGCAGGTTTTCGGTATTTTCAGCTGCGAAAAATGTCGTGTCGCCTGAACCGGCTTTGGTATCAGTCATCGGATTACAGACCTTTCGCACGGGCTGCGGAGCGGATGAAACCGTCAATGGTTGAGAAAAGAACCGGTTCATCCAGCAGGAAAGCATCGTGCCCGCGGTCTGTTTCGATTTCAACGAATGAAACAGACGCACCTGCCGCATTCAGTGCATGGACAACGAGACGGCTTTCGGATGTCGGGAACAGCCAGTCGCTGGAGAAGGATGCAACGAAAAAGCGGGTTTTGGTGCCGGTGAAAGCCGAAGCCAATAAGCCGTTATGTTCTGCTGCCATGTCGAAATAATCCATGGCACGGGTCAGATAGAGATAGGAATTGGCGTCAAAACGGTCAACGAAGCTGTTACCCTGATGGCGCAGATAGCTCTCAATCTGGAAATCAGCTTCAAAACCGAAGGTAATATTGGTGCGATCTTGCAGATTACGTCCGAATTTACGGTGCAGCGCGGCTTCCGACAAATAGGTGATATGCGCTGCCATACGCGCAACCGACAGGCCTTTGCGCGGAACAGAGTCCGATTGCGTGAGATATTGACCGTTGAGCCACAGCGGATCGGCCATCACGGCCTGACGGCCAACCTCGTTGAAGGCGATATTCTGCGCTGACAAACGCGCGCCGCTGGCCAGAACCACAGCCGAGAAAACCTTGTCTGGATAGCTTGATGCCCATTGCAGCACCTGCATGCCGCCGACGGAGCCACCAACCACGGCCAGCAATTGTTCAATGCCGAAATGTTCCACCAGCATCGCCTGTGCCCGCACCATATCGCCGATCGTTATGATCGGCAGATCAAGCGCATAAGGTTTACCGGTTGCCGGATTAATGGATGCAGGGCCGGTTGAGCCCATGCAGCTGCCGATAACATTGGAACAGAGCACAAAATAACGGTCAGTATCAATCGGCTTGCCAGGGCCGACAAGTGAAGTCCACCAGCCGTCTTTGCCGGTGAGCGGATTGGTGCTGGCAACATGCTGATCGCCGGTCAGGGCATGGCAGATCAGGATAGCATTGCTCTTATCGGCATTGAGTGTGCCATAGGACTGATAAGCGAGCTGAAACGGGCTCAGAACGGAACCGCTGTCGAGCTGAAGCGGTTTGTCTTCACCAAAATACACCACAGGACTGTTCGGCTGAACAGCTTCCTGATTGCGGTTGTCTGATAGGGCGGCAGTTTCAGCTGATATCGTCATAAAACATGTCTGCGTCAGAGCATTTTCAGGTCTGTTTGCAACAAACCCAATGCCCTAATTCCCTGATTTTACGCATAATCCTCTCCGAAAGCCGATTTGTTTTTCGGGATTATGCGTTAGAATTTGTCCGGTGACCGGAACTGGATGCGGATATGCAGGCAATTTTTGCCTGTTTTGCGCATTTTTGACTAGCCGGCCGCGTTGGTGATTTCAGATATTTTTATCTGAAACTACTGCGATCTAGGGGCTAGAGGGGTTTAAAGTCAAGGTTTCTCTCGACTTGTTCTGCGATGCGGTTTATGCCGCTAAAGTCATTCGGTTTCAGCGGGAATATTTCGCTGGTCACAGACCGGCAAATGTTACTGCAATGCTGTTTCCGTACATAATCTCTATCAACAATACAGGCTCTTAATATTGGATAAGAATGATGAACGATTTCGCGAAAGCTCAACGCCCGACACCTAAAGCCGGCGTCATGGATATTGCTGCTTATGTTCCTGGCAAAGCCACCGTTCACGGTGTTGCCAAAGTGCACAAGCTGTCTGCCAATGAAAGCCCGCTGGGTGCAAGCCCGCATGCTGTTGAAGCTTATCGTGCAACCGATCATTATCTGAGCTCTTATCCGGACGGCGAAGTCATTGCGCTGCGTCAGGCCATTGCGGAAACGCAAGGCCTGAATATTGAGAATATTCTCTGCGGCAACGGTTCGGATGAATTGCTCGGCCTGCTGTGCCAGACCTATCTGGCACCGGGTGATGAAGCGATTTTCACCGATCACGGTTTTCTGGTCTATAAAATCCAGACATTGGCGGCCGGTGCAAAACCGGTGATCGTGAAAGAAAAGGACACGGTGATTGATGTGGATGCGGTACTTGCTGCTGTCACAGACAAGACCAAGGTTGTTTTCATCACCAATCCGGGCAATCCGACCGGTACTTATGTCCCGTTTGAGGAAGTGAAGCGCCTGCATGCCGGTCTGCCGCCGCATGTTCTGCTGGTGCTGGATGCGGCCTATGCGGAATATGTGCGCAAGAATGATTATGATGCCGGTGTGGCGCTGGTCTCAGCGAGCGACAATGTGGTGATGACCCGCACATTCTCGAAGATTCACGGCCTGCCTGCGCTGCGTATCGGCTGGATGTATGCGCCACTGCATGTCACGGAAGCGGTGAACCGTGTGCGCGGACCTTTCAACATGAACAGCGCGGCGATTGCTGCCGGTACTGCGGCAATCCGCGACCGCGATCATGTGCAGAAAGCCTGCGCGTTCAATGCGGAATGGGCGCAATGGCTGACAGACGAGTTTATCAAGCTCGGTCTGAAAGTTACGCCATCGGTCACCAATTTCCTGCTGGTGCATTTCCCTGACACACAGAACAAGTCTGCCGCTAAAGCTGACGAATATCTGCAGTCCAAGGGATATATTCTGCGGCGCGTGACATCCTATGGCTTCCCTGAAGCCCTGCGGATGAGCATCGGCTCGGAAGAAGCCAATCGCGGTGTGATTGCCGCTCTCACTGAATTTTTGAAGTCCTGATATGTCTGATATTCATTTTAATAAAATTGCGCTGATCGGTATTGGTCTGATCGGTTCGTCGCTGGCTCGTGTCATCCGCCGTGAAGGTCTGGCCGGTCATATTGCTATTGCTACCCGCAGTCCGGAAACGCTGAAACGCGCGGAAGAACTGGGATTGGGTGACAGCTATACCACAGATAATGCGGTTGCGGTGCAAGATGCCGATCTGGTGATTGTCTCCGTGCCTGTGGGCTCGTCCGGTCTGGTTGCCAGCCAGATAGCCGGCAGCCTCAAAGCCGGTGCGATTGTCACTGATGTGGGCTCCACTAAAGGCTCGGTGATTGCGCAGATGCAGCCGGAATTGCCGGATCATGTGCATTTTATTCCGGGACACCCGATTGCCGGTACCGAATATTCAGGGCCGGATGCGGGGTTTGCCGATCTGTTTATCAACCGCTGGTGCATTCTCACACCGCTGCCCGATACGGATGCAGATGCGCTGGCAAAGCTCAATGCATTTTGGGAAGCCTGCGGTTCCAAAACAGACCAGATGGATCCGCAGCATCATGATCTGGTGCTGGCGATTGTTTCGCATCTGCCGCATATCATTGCCTATAATATTGTTGGCACGGCCAATGATCTGGAGAAGGTAACGGAGTCGGAAGTGATTAAATATTCCGCTTCCGGTTTCCGTGACTTTACCCGTCTTGCGGCATCTGATCCGACAATGTGGCGCGATGTTTGCCTGCATAATAAGGATGCTATTCTGGAAATGCTGGGGCGTTTCTCGGAAGATCTGGCCTCATTGCAGCGGGCAATCCGCTGGAGTGACGGCGATGCCTTGTTTGACCTGTTTACGCGTACCCGCGCAATCCGCCGTGGCATTATTGATGCCGGTCAGGAAGTGGATGCGCCGAACTTTGGCCGCGAAGCTGCAAGCAAGCAAAAGTAATATGCGAAGCTACACGTTTGAGTGATGTTATATGAAAATAAAAAACCCGCCATTTCGGCGGGTTTTTATTAGAGCATTTCACAGTCAAGTTGGATCAACTTGACGTCGGGATAATGCGACAGACTGAGGAATCTAGAGCGAACACTGCGATCCAACATGAACATAAACCGCTCTAGAGCAGTGGCAACCGTCCCAGCGGGATAAAGCCTGCGCTGATTTTGCCTTCTTTGATGAGAACCGGAACAATCGTTGCTCCTGTTTCATCTTTCGGCATGGAGTCGAGAGCAAAAACCACTGTATTGATATTTTTAGCCTGATCGGGAAAGGCGGCCTGCAATGTCTGGCCGATTGCCGGAGCATTGGTCAGGCGGATTTTCAGATCCGCATTGGCCAGACCTTCGCTGTCGACAGCAAGCGGGCCGCTGATGCTGATGCTGGCGCCGGAAGGCAGCAGAAACAGCATCTGATTAAGCTGCAAGGATTTTCCGCGCAACAGACTGCCGCTTTCATCCGGCTCTTTGAAGGCTGCGAGGCTTGCCGGAGAGGTGATATCAATCAGACCGTCGAGCTCCGGCAGGGCAGCCAGAGATTTGTCACCGGTGAGGCGCAGATCATCAAAAGTCATTTTGGCCTGAAGCGGCTCTTCAAGACTGTTGAGATCAAATTGCAGGCCGAGCAAAGAGAGTGTTGCCGGTGCAGCCGCATTTTCAGCGGTCACAGTTTGCACGCGCAGATTATCGGCACTGAGGCTGATATTCTGTGGCGAACGGCCGTCAATGCGCGCAGATGCTTTGAGATTGTCCCAATCTGCTTTCAACGGGTCAGCGCCGGACATGGCAAGTGCCGCAGGGCCGGTGAGCTGTGTCTGCACCGTGCGGAAAGAGAACAGGGAAGCGCCGACATTTACAGCACTGGTTGCTGCATTCAGCGTCTGATCTTTGTCACGGAAGTTAAAGCCGGAACAGCTTATATACATGGAGAAGGGATAGCCGCGTGCCGAGAGGGACTGACACTCCAGCGTTTCGCCCTGACCGGCAGTATTGGCAAGCTCAGTGCGAACGCGGTCTTTGGCCATGGAAGCGAGATAAAACCAGCCCGCCGTGTATAAAATGACGATGACCAGAGCAAAGAGAATGCCCCATGTCATGCGTTTTGAGCTTTGCGGGTTAGGACGCGATTTAGCTACCATAGCTATGCCTCTCAGATTTCAAAGGGCATTCTGCTGACAGGGCAGAAGAACTCTTCTATAATCTTTTTATTCACAATGCCGCGCTGACAACAGATCATGCGGTATTGTTTTGCAGATAAAAGTCATTCGGCGGTACATTTTTCTACACAAAACCATGCCGGAAAAATGTTTGCCTGTTGGGAAATGCGGGACACAGGGTGTAAACTATATGCCTGTGCATCCTATGCATTATATGAATTTGGCGAGACAAGCAAAAGCAAACAAATGACCCCAATGGATAGTTCACACACGGATTTCGTGTTCCAGAATAATGTGGCTGATTCCGGTTCTGACTTCTGGGTCTTCGGTTACGGGTCACTGATGTGGCGGCCGGGTTTTGACAGTGCCGAGAATATTCCGGCGCTGCTGACAGGCTTCAGCCGGTCTTTATGCATCTATTCTCATGTTTATCGCGGTACGCCTGAATTGCCGGGGCTGGTGCTGGGTCTGAACAGCGGCGGCTTCTGCCACGGACAGGCATTTCGCGTGACGGCAGACAACAGACTGCCGGTGATGAACTATCTGCGTGAACGTGAGCAGATCAGCGGTGTTTATGTGGAAAAATGGCTGACGGTTGAACTGGCAGACGGCCGTGATGTCGAAGCGCTGGTCTATGTGGCCGATCCCTTGCATAAACAATATGCAGGCGGTCTCAGCGCTGAGGATATGGCTTTGCTTGTCCGGCGCGCCAGTGGTCAGGCCGGACCAAACCGCGATTATGTTGCCAATACTGCCCGTCATTTGCAGGCAATGGATATCTGGGATGAGCGGCTGGAAGCTGTTTTAAAGCTGCTGGATAATCATACAGACTGACAGGATTGATAGTTTTACCCGATCTTTGACTGACTTTTTCCGGTCTGTGATCTTGTGAATAGCAAGAGCGCTGTTTAAATGTGTCTCAACCTTTGCCCGTGCTGAGTGAAGCACCGGTGCAATGAACAGTCCGACTGAGTAGGAGACATTTATGCTCGCAATTTTGCGCACCGTTGATCTGGCGCTGGATATTTATACCTGGATCATCATTGCCAGTGCGGTGTTTTCCTGGTTGTATGCTTTTAACGTGGTCAATTCCCGCAACCGCTTTGTCGCCTCGATCGGCGAGTTTCTCTACAAGGTGACAGAACCGGCACTGCGTCCGATCCGCAAGATTTTGCCGGATCTCGGCGGTATTGATATTTCGCCGATTGTTCTGCTGCTGGCGATCTTCTTTATCCGCCAGTTCATGTGGACGACATTGGCTCCGATGCTCTTAAGCTAATTAATAAAAAACCCGCTTAAAAGCGGGTTTTTTATTATCTGCGATTGAAAATCCGGCCACTTGGGAGACTGGCCAGTTTTGCAATTATTTTGCGTTTTTAGCGCGTTCGATCGCTTCAACGATGAATTTACGTGCGTAATCTTCATCGCCCCAGTCACCGATCTTTACCCATTTGCCTGGCTCCAGATCTTTGTAATGTTCAAAGAAATGAGCAATCTGCTGCAGAGTGATTTCCGGCAGATCGGTGTAGTTATGAACTTTTTCATAACGACGGGTCAGCTTTGGTGACGGTACGGCGATGATTTTTTCATCTTTACCGGCATTGTCTTCCATCACCAGAACGCCGATCGGGCGAACATTGATGACGCAGCCCGGAATCAGCGGACGGGTGTTGCAAACCAGAACGTCAATCGGGTCGCCATCTTCCGACAGAGTGTGCGGAACAAAGCCGTAATTGCCCGGATAGGTCATTGGTGTGTAGAGAAAACGATCGACGATCAGAGCGCCGGCGCTTTTGTCCATCTCGTATTTGATCGGATGACCACCGACCGGTACTTCGATAATGACGTTAACGTCTTCAGGAGGGTTGGAGCCGATGGAAATGGCATCGATATTCATGGGCGTGTCCTTTCATTTGGCGTTCTGATATCGGTTTTCGTGAAACCGTGCAACAAAAACGCAATTTCAGATAAAGCGGCTTATTGTCATGTTCGTGAAATTCTGAGCGCTGTTATGCCTTTGTTTCAGCCTCATTGCGCTGCGCCTGCAATTCCGCGAGGCGGGCTTTGGCTGTCGGCGGCATAGGCGGCGCATTTTTATCCTGTGAGGCCTGTACCAGAAATTCGTCACAAGCTGTTTCTGTGGCTTCAATCAGGCGCTGCAAAAAGACTTCCTTATCCAGACCCGCTTCAATCGGTGGCAGAATACGGCAACGGATGGTGCCGGGATAGCGAAGGAACTTACGGCGCGGCCAGTACAGACCGGCATTATGGGCAATCGGTACGACCGGCAGGCCGAGATTGGCATAGAGATGGACGACACCATATTTATAGGCCGGCGGCGCACCGGGGGCGCGGCGTGTGCCCTCCGGATAGATCATGATCTGGCGTCCGTCAGCAATGGCTTCCTGCGTGCCGCCGGAAATGGAATGCAAAGCCTTGATCCCCGTACCGCGATCAACAGGGATCATTTTCATTTTCTTCAGATACCAGCCGAATAGCGGAATACGCATCAGGTCGCGTTTGAGAATATAAACCGGATCGGGCGTGTAAGATAAAAACGCATAAACATCCCAGAAAGACTGGTGTTTTGGTGCGCAAATATAGGCGCCTTCCGGCAGGTTCTCCGCCCCTTCGACCACAAAATCGGTGCCGACAATATATTTTTGCAGAAACAGATTGGAGCGTGCCCAGAATTTAGGGACGATCCATGCTTTTTTGCGCGGCAAAATCAAAGTGAGCGGTAAAAACAGGATCATCTGTATGATCAGACTGATATAGAAAGCCAGATTAAACAGCACTGACCGGATGACTATGATCATATCTTGTATCAGCCTTTTAATATGTGCATGACAGGTAAAATAGCTCGATTTTAAACAGAGCGGTTCTTCAAATAGAAGAAAAATCAGCGCTTATCAATTCCGGACATCATTGCCTATTGATCCGCAGCTTGTGTTTTAATCATTTTGGCTGAGACTGATATGCGCAAGAGCACCAATATATTTGACATATTCGGTAAATAACACGCGCAGCGTATCGCCCTGACGCATCCAGTTGTTGTTTTTCAAATCGCTGTTGATGACCGGATAGGGCAGAAGTTCGACATTACCGACCTGCCGTGACAATTCCAGAATTGAGCGCGGAATGTGATAATTATTGGTTACAATGAATATGCGCTTGTAATTATGCTGTTTAATCCATTTGGCGCTTTCAACCGCATTGCCGATTGTGTTGAGTGCCGTACGATCGAGATCCACGCAGCAGGCAAATAAAGCCGGATCTGTTCTGGTAACACGCTGCAAGGCCTCGCGTTTGGTAGACGGATGAACACCGCTGATCAGCAGCCGTTCGCCGCGTCTCTCTGCCAGCAGTTCCAATGCGACTTCAATACGGGATTTCCCGCCGGTCAGAACGATAATCGCATCGGCTTTCTGATCGGCAGGTGGTGCCTGTAGATTGCTGACATGCTCGCTGAAAATGACAAATCCGATGCCGAGAGCGACGATCAGCGAGAACAGGACAACGGCGACCGGCGGAATGCGTCTGCGCAGGCGCTTCAGCCAATGGCGAATAAAGCCGTCTTTAGAGATATGCACGGATGCTTCGCGGCCGGTTGTTTCTGCCGGTCGTTCGCCATTCTGCCGGTTTTGTTCCGCAGTGTCTGAAGCATTGTTTTGCACATACATTGCCGTTTGGCCTGTTCATTTTCTCGTATCAGCGCAGATTGCTGTAACCTGCGCAAATCAGTCTTATAGTATAGAGCAGACAGGACAGCGGAGGAAACTGCTTTGTCCGCTGACTGCCCTAATCTTTGCTGCCGCTGATACTGTCCATATCTTTGAGCTGCCGGATCACGGTCAGGCGGCTGGTCAGCATTGTGAGAATGCTAACAATGATAATTGTGGCGGCAATACCGATATAGCCTTCGCGTCCGATGGCAAAACTGCCAAACAAAGCTGCCGCCTGATCGCCTTCCGGCGTTGCCAGATTGCGGCTGGTCCACCAGGAAACAATCAAAAATACCAGCAAGGCCGCCGCGCCGCCGTAACAGGCACCTTTGAGTGCTGTACGGAAGAAATGCCACTCAAATTCACGGGCAACAAAGCGGGCTTCAGCACCGATAAAATGCAGCACTTCAATAATATGGCTGTTTCCTGCCATCGCGCCACGCGTGGCAAAAATCACGGTCAGCACAGTGGCAGACAGCATCAGAAACAAGACACCCATACCGATCAGTACGGTTGTGTGCGCCATGGAAACCAGACGATCCACCCATGTGCGATGATCGTCAAAACTGGCACCGGGAATATTCTTCTGCAATTCCGAGCGCAGAGTTTCAAAATCCGGCGGATTTTGCTCGTCAATTGTCACCACCACGAGGCGCGGTACCGGTAATTCGTCAATGTCCAGACCTGTACCGAGCCATGGCTCCAGCAGGCGTGCGGTGGCTGCACGGTCAACGATATTGGTGCCTGTGACACCGGCAAAACCGGAAGCAATCTGACTGGCTTGTGCGAGGGCAGCTTCCATATCCTGACCGTCGACCGGCCGGATCTGAATTGTTGCTTCACGTGAAATCTGGCTCTGCCATTGGGCTGCCGATGCGCGCACCAGACTAACCCCGCCAATAGTGATGCAGGCGAGAAAGGTCATGATTGCGATAACGGTAATCAGCGTGGTGCCGGAAACACTGACCGGCGGTACAATCGGCGTTGGTCCGCGTTTTTCCCGTTTGCGCTTACCCAGCAGTTCGAGAAAAATCCCGTGATAATGATCAATCGTTGCACGCAGGTCAGCCATAAATATCCAGCCTTCCCTGATCAAGAATCATACGGCGCGCATCCACCTGATCCATCAATGTCAGATCGTGGGTGGCGATAATCACTGCAGTGCCGGAACGGTTAAGTTCCGCGAATAAGCGCAGCAGGCGGCGTGCCAGCGGTGGGTCCACATTACCGGTCGGCTCATCGGCCAGCAGAATTTCCGGCTGGTCAATCAGCGCTCGGGCAATAGCGGCACGTTGTTTTTCACCGCCGGACAGAACCGGCGGCAGTACATGCATACGATCACCGAGACCAACCCACTGCATCAGTTCCTGCACTTCATGGCGGTAGGTTGCTTCTTCCTTGCCGCGAACACGCAATGGCAATGAAACATTCTCATAGGTCGTCATATGGTCGAGCAGGCGGAAATCCTGAAAGACGATGCCGATACGGCGGCGCAGCAATGGAATTTCACTGCGCTGCATTGTGGAGATGTCTTTGCCGAAAATCGTAATCAGGCCGCGTGTCGGTTTCAACGCCATGAAAAGCAGGCGCATCAGCGATGTTTTACCGGCACCTGACGGGCCGGTCAGAAACTGAAAGGAGCGCGGCGGAATATGAAAGGAAACATCCCGCAGGATTTCCGATCCCATGCCGTACCGTAATCCTACATTTTCAAAGCGAATCACTGATTATTTTCCCGATGTTTTTTGCCGGTTTTCTTATGGTTGCCGAACATTGACCCTTATGGTTAATCTCGCGTTAATCTGCATGCAAGTTTGGCATTTTGAGGTTGAAAAAAGAATAGAAATTTTATGGCGCTTTGTGCACAGACCTGCTGTGTGTAACCGGTTAAAACGCAGATTTGATGCGGAACAGGCGTAAATAATGTAAAACTGCCCTTTCAGCAAAAGGCGTAGTACTGTAACAGCTACTTTTTTCTTGCCGGAGATATTTCGGTATAATCGGATTTAGACCGGAGACGTGTTTATGCCTTATGTAGGTGGCAGAAATCTTGAAGTTCTGTTCAGTGCGGAGCAGATTGCAGAGCGCAATCGTGAACTGGCACAAAAAATTGCCGAGCGTAAGCTGGAACGGCCGCTGGCAGTTTCTATCCTCAAAGGCTCATTCATTTTTGCGGCAGACCTGATCCGCGCCATGCATGATGCCGGTGTTGAGCCGGATGTGGAATTCATTACTGTCTCCAGCTATGGCGCAGGCACAAAGGGCGGCGAAATCCGTCTGGTGCGCGATATCGACAGCGATGTTGAAGGCCGCGATATTCTGCTGATTGATGATATTCTTGAATCCGGCAAAACACTGAATTTTGTGCGTGAACTGATGATGTCACGCGGCGCACGCAGTGTGAGTATTGCCGTGCTGCTGGACAAGCCGGGTCACCGTAAGCTTGATCTTTATGCGGATTTCACAGCTTTTGAATGTCCGGATTATTTCGTTGTCGGCTATGGCATGGATGTGGCGCATTCTTTTCGCCAGCTGCCTTATGTCGGCCGCGTTATGGATGAGCAGGAATAAGCTTCCGACCATTCGCTGAATTTAAAAAGCCGCTCATGATTCTGAGCGGCTTTTTTATGAAATAGAGTAGTTCCAGTTAAGTCTGAATTTTTGGAACCGCTCTATCCTTTTGTTTTGCGCATTATCCAACGCAAGACCGCTTCGCACTTTTTCTGGAAATGCTTTATTGATCGCGTTTCAGCAGACGTTCCAGATAGTCTTTTTCCTGCTGCGGGCTCAGCGCATCGCCGAGTTTTTTGCGGATTTCATCGAGAATGCGGCGGGCTTTCTGGATATCAATCTGGTTCGGCAGCTGATTGCCGGTACCTTCCGAACTGCCCTGACCGGTTTGACGCCCTAACGGATCCTGACCTTCGCCGGTCTGCTGCCCCTGACCTTCACCCTGCGCCTGCTGTAATTGCTGCATCATGGAGCGGGCACCGCGGCGCAAGGCATCAAGCGCCTCAGCCTGCTGATCTGTGGCCTGTCCGCTTTCGCCATTGCCCAGCGAGCGGCCTGCACGCCCCATGGAGTTCAGCGCCTGATCCATTTCTTTTGAGGATTCCAGCCCCTGTTGTTTCAGCTGGTCTGTCAGCGCATTCAGCTCATTTTGCAAGTCGCGCTGCTGCTGCTGTAAATCTTTCAGAGCCTGTTCTGTTTCCTGACGGGACTGGCCGTTTTGCGGGCGCTGCTCTCCTTCGCCGTCATAGTTGAAATCATCAGACTGTTCCTGCAATTGCTGATCCAGTTTGAAAGTTTCATTCATCAGCTCCTGCTGACGGCGCATCAGATCGCCGAGTTTATTCAGCTGTTGCTGTGCGCCGCTGCCTTGTCCCTGACCTTGGCCTTGACCTTGCTGAGCACTCTGACCAGGCTGAAGATTGTTAAGCATTTCCTGCAATTGCGACAGCATTTGCTGAGCTTCCGCATGATTGCCGGAACGGGCGAGGTCTTCAATCTGCTGCATCATCCGGTCAATATCGCGCTGGCTGAGCACGCGGGTATTGGGATTATTCTGGGCGTTTTTATTCGGATTGGTCTGCTGACGGCGCGCCATTTCGTTTAAGTATCGGTTCATGGCTTCGCGCAATTCTTTCGTCAGACGGGCAATTTCTTCCGGACTGGCATTATTCTGCAATGCCTGACTTAACGCCTCCTGCGCTGCACGCAGGGCTTTTTCCGCATCGGAAAGCTGACCATCTTCAATACCGCGCGCGACATTCCACATATAGCTGACAATCTCGCGCAGATCCCCATCATTGCGCGCCAGTTTCAGACGTTCCCGCACAGAGCGCAGACCCAGAAAATGGCTGACATTGGCAATGGTGGTCTGCGGATGCATGGTCAGCGCATCCAGCATTTGCACAACAGGTGTTTTCTGATTGCTGTCGAGCGCCAGCACTTGACGCTGCTCGGCAACGGCGCGTGCCAGCGGATTGATGAACGGGCGTTGCGGCAGCACAAAACGGATTTCTTTGCTTGTGCCTGTCTGGCCTGCATCATCAATCGCCTGCAATTGCAGGGAGACATATTTGCCAGCCCACGGATGCATAGTCAGATCCTGAAGGGCTGTGGTCTCGTCCGTGCTGTTTTTGCCGCGCTTTGGTATAGTCAGCCGCAGTTCCGGCGCGTCTGTCAGCGATTGCGCGCCTTCTTCAGGTTGTTCCAGCAGTTTGATGACAGGCTGTAATTTAGTCACGCCATAGTCATCGCCAGCTTTATAGTGCAGTTCCAATGTGCCGTTCAGCGCATAGGTCGGATTGCGGGTAAAGTCGACGACGGGTGGCGTATCAGGCGTGATGTTAAACTGCCACGCCTGACGGCGTGAACCGGCCTGCAGGCTGGCAGCGACCGTTTTATTCAGAAGCAGTTCAAAATTAGTGCTGTCTTGTGTTTTCGCTGTACCGGAAGCCGGTTTGGCCTCAACAGAATAGGCTTTGCCGTCCTGACCGGTCATCGTCAGCTGATTGCGTGTACTGCCGCTGATCTGAACGCTGAGAATACTGCCCTGAGGCACATCCAGCGGTTTTACATCTGTATTGGCACTCAGAAAGACCGGTGCTTTGCCCGTATAGGCTGGCGGAGTTATCCATGCATCAATGCGGCCTTCCGGCCCTGCAAAGCCTTCAGGCGGGTTCCACAGATCACTGATTTTACCGGAGGACGGGCTGAAGGAATAGGCTGCGGTTGAAGCAAACAGCAGAATGACAAATGTGCGCAGGGCATAAGGATCGCGCTGCGGAATATCGGGATGGGGCAGAAATCCGTGCAGCCTGTCCGTCAGCGCGGCCATACGCTTGCGGTGTTCCTGCCAGAGCGCCTGTGCCAGCGGATCATCACTCTGTCCGGCAAGCTGGTCATCGCTCAGTTGCAACGGGCTGTGCTGCAAGCCGTTTTCACGCTCTATACGGCTGTTGACTGTCTGATCGTCCGGCAATTGAAAATGCCGGAAACGGAAAAGCGCATAGGCATAGGCCAGTATAAAAACGGCAGACAACGTGAGATGCAGCCAGCGCGGCATGGCCTGAAACAGACCGAGCCAAGCCAGACTGGCCAATAATGCTGTTAAAAGCAGAACCGGTAATACCAGCGGCCATAAACGCTCAAAGCACAAGACCAATGCCGCTTTGATCCGCAGACGATAAAGCCTGCGGTCTGCGTTTTCAAAAGATCTGGTGTCCGGTTCAGGCATTCAATATCCGGTTCTGTATCTTAGCGCAGTTAAATTGACTGAATTTAACCTCAGCGAACATGCGGCTGCTCAAAAAATCTGAAGCGGACGCAGTGGATAGGTTGGAATGCGACCCGCTTTAAATCAGCTTATCCAGAATAAATGGTTTTTCTTCGACAGCTTTTTTATCCGGTTTGCGCCAGTCATCATGCACTGTCGCATTTGGCGGGGCTTCCAGTGCGCCACGACGGCCGCAGCCGGATACAATGCTGCCAACGGCAACAAGCATAATCACAGAGGTCATGAATACGCGGCTATTCATCAAAAAATATCCTGAAACTGGTGTTTGGCCGCAAAGCCGTGAGTAATTTTCGCTGACAGTTTTAGCTGAATTACGGAACAACGCAAACTGTTCGGAGACAAACACAAATCTTTGAAGGGATGCAGACCGAAGGCATAAACCGCCTCCGGCCTGTTGTATAGCGGGGCGGATCAGGCCTTAATCAGGCGTTTTTTCCAGTATTTGATCTGGCGGCGCACTTCCTGCGGCGCGGTGCCACCGAAAGACTGACGGCTTTTCACCGATTTATCCACAGTCAGGAAACCGAACACTGCATCATTAATCTGCGGATGGATCGACTGCATGTCTTCCAGCGTCAGTTTGGACAGATCGACTTTCTTCGATTCTGCCAGTGCAACGGCACGGCCGGTCACATGATGCGCTTCACGGAATGGCAGGCCAAGCTCACGCACCAGCCAGTCGGCGAGGTCAGTTGCCGTGGAATAACCGGAACCGGCAGCCTTTTTCATCGAGGTTTCAATCACGGTCAGATCGGAAACCATACCGCTCATGGCTGCGAGTGCCAGTTCGATGGATTCAGCAGCATCAAAAACCGCTTCTTTGTCTTCCTGCATATCTTTGGAATAGGCCAGCGGCAGACCTTTCATCACCATCAGCAGGCCGACAAGCGAGCCAGTGATACGGCCGGTCTTGGCGCGCACCAGTTCTGCGGCATCCGGATTTTTCTTCTGCGGCATGATGGATGAGCCGGTGGAGAAAGCATCGGACAGGCGGATGAAATTGAACTGCGAGGTTGACCAGATCACAATTTCTTCGGCCAGACGCGACAGATGGGTTGCGCAGATCGAAGCAATCGACAGGAATTCCAGCGCATAGTCGCGGTCGGAAACGCTGTCGATCGAATTGCGGGTCGGTTCGCGGAAACCAAGCGCTTCGGCAGTCATGTGGCGGTCAATCGGGAAGCCGGTACCGGCCAGTGCTGCGGCACCGAGCGGAGATTCATTCATACGCTCAATCGCATCGCGCACGCGGGAGAGATCACGGCCAAACATTTCCACATAGGCCATGCAATGATGACCGAAAGTCACCGGCTGTGCTGTTTGCAAATGGGTGAAGCCCGGCATCACAGTTGCTGCGTGCTCTTCTGCACGGATAAGGAAGGCTTCGATCAGGATTTTCAGCGAAGCAGCAGTTTTTTCCAGCTCATTTTTGACCCAGAGACGGAAATCCAGCGCCACCTGATCGTTGCGCGAACGGGCAGTGTGCAGACGACCGGCCGGTGCGCCGATCAGATCAGCCAGACGGGCTTCCACATTCATATGAATATCTTCAAGCTTGCGCGAGAAGGTAAATTTGCCATTTTCGATCTCGGCTAATATGGTATTGAGACCATCGGAGATCTGTTTGTGATCATCTGCAGAGATAATGCCGGTCTTGGCAAGCATGGCAGCATGCGCCAGCGATCCGGCAATGTCCTGAGCATAGAGTTTGCGGTCATAACCGATCGAAGCATTAATCTCTTCCATGATGGCAGAGGGTCCTGAGGCGAAACGGCCACCCCACATCTGGTTACTGGATTTTTCTGTCGTCATGCGCTTATGCCCTGAGCCGGAACTGTGAAGTAAAAGAACGATATTATGGCCGAAGATAATAAAGAGACAAAACCGAAAAGCGCAATCAGCCCGAAGATGATTTTGTTCGCCGGTATTGCCGGACTTCTGGCCGGTGCCCTTGCGGTATACGTGATGGAACCGCCTTCTGGCAATGTTGTTCCGACAGAGAATACGGCCAGTAATGCCGCAGCAGGCGGCGCAGAGGATGCAAAATGTGCGTTAAATCAGGAGCAGTTAGCTAAACTCTCCGCTGCTGCAACCGGTGAAGTTGCCGGAATGCAGCCATCCGATAAGCCTGCTTTGCTGACACATCTGCAATTTGATGCGCCTGACGGATCAAAAACCACGATCGGCAATATGAAGGGCAAAACCCTGCTGGTTAATCTCTGGGCGAGCTGGTGCGCGCCGTGCCGTGAGGAAATGCCAGCGCTGGATAAGCTGCAGGCTGAGCAGGGCAGTGATGATTTCGAGGTCGTAGCGCTGAATATCGACACCGGCGATATTTCCAAGCCGAAGAATTTCCTCAACGAGATCGGCGTTGAGAAGCTCGGTTTTTATCGCGATGCCAGTCTGACTGTTTTTAATGATCTGAAACGCAGAGGTTTGGCTTTTGGTTTGCCTGTAACTTTGCTGATTGATGAAACCGGTTGTCAGATTGCGGCAATGAACGGACCAGCACACTGGGCGGGGCAGGATGCTGTTAATCTGGTGAATACAGCCAAGAGCCTGCGTAACTGATTGGTCGCCAAATCCTGTATAATGTGATTTTACAGGATTTGGGTTTTCTGCTCTGCTGAAGATCTTAAGGGAGATTTTCTATGGGGCTGGATGTCTGGCTTGCCTTTACGGCTGCATCAATTGTTTTGCTGGTGATACCGGGGCCAACAATTTTGTTGGTGGTTTCCTATGCCTTGGGGCAGGGCTGGCGCACTGCCATGCCGATGGCGGCCGGTGTGGCGCTCGGTGACTTTACGGCTATGACATTGTCGATGCTCGGCATCGGTGCGTTGCTTGCGGCCTCTGCCACAATATTTACAATCGTGAAATGGCTTGGTGCTGCCTATCTGATCTGGCTTGGTATCAAATTATTCCGTTCAGGTGCTACAATGCAGGCAGAGGCGCGGGATGCCGATGTATCACCTGTGAAAATGCTGGCGCATGCATGGCTGGTGACATCTCTCAACCCGAAAAGCATTACGTTTTTCGTGGCTTTCCTGCCGCAGTTTCTTGACCGGCATGGCGATTTCTGGACGCAGATGCTGATTTTTGAAGCCACATTTCTGGTGCTGTCTTTCAGCAATGCGTTTCTCTACGCTTTTGCAGCGCATCGTGCGCGCGCACTGTTTAAAAGCCCGCGGATTTTGCGTGCTTTCAACCGTACCGGCGGCACATTGCTGATCGGCGCCGGTGTGGCAACGGCAACAATGCGCTCTTCGTAATTTTTTTGTTATGCGGTGAAACCGTCACGCTTCAACCGCACAATTGCGAGGTCCAGCGCCGAGAGAAATGCGGAGCGGTCGCGGGCTGAAAACGGCTTTGAACCGCCGAATTGGCCTGATGAAACCGGATTGGCGGAGCGCAGCTCATCCATCAGATTGCGGGTGGCAAGAATATTGCCGATATTGGCCGCACTGAACAAGCGGCCATCCGGTGCAATTGCAACAGCTCCGGCGGTGACTGCACGATGTGCCAGCGGAATATCTGCCGTGATAACAACCGCACCGGCACGCGACCGCTCGGCAATCCAGTCATCGGCCACATCCAGACCGGCAGGGACGATCACACGTTCAATCAGCGGTTCATCACGCGGAATAGCGATGAAGCTGTTGGCGACCACAAAGGTTCTGATGCGGTGGCGCTCAGCAACTTTATAGGTCTCGTTTTTAACCGGACAGGCATCGGCATCGACATAAATGCAGATGGTTTTGTTTTCATCGGAGTGTGTCATTCATGCTTCATGGCAAAGCCAAATGTGAATGGCAAGCGTTTAACGCTTGGCGAGGCAGGGCGGCAGGGATAAGCCGGTTGTATAGTTCGTGGAACAGATCATGCCAGTCAAATATTTCCCTGCTTTATTCGTCTTTCTCTGGGCAACCGGTTTTATCGGTGCGGGGCTTGCTATGCCCTATGCTGAGCCGTTCTGGTTTATGACCGCACGGTTTTTCATTGCTGCTATTATTCTGGCGGTCTGGGCACTGGCAACCGGTGCCCGCTGGCCGGACAAACGCGGGCTTGTGAACGCCGCGATTGTCGGCTGTCTCATTCACGGGATTTATCTCTCCGGCGTGTTCTGGGCGGTGCGCCATGGTTTGCCTGCGGGTATGACAGCGCTGGTTTCCGGCTTGCAGCCGTTGATTACCACGTTGATTGCCGCACTCTTCTTGCGAGAGACCGTGTTACCACGACAATGGTTGGGACTGCTGATCGGCTTCTGTGGTGTGGCGCTGGTAGTTGCACCGAAGTTTTCATTCAGTTCCGGTGGGATTAATCCGGCAACATTAAGTGCGGCACTGGCAGCTGTGATGGCGATCAGTATCGGCACGGTATGGCAAAAACGCTTTGCGGTGAAAATTGACCTGAAAACCGGTACGACCGTGCAATATATCGCTGCAGGTATTCTGACCGGCCTGTTGTCGCTGACTTTTGAAACGCAGACGGTGATCTGGTCGCCGGAATTGCTGTTTGCAATGCTCTGGCTGGTGCTGGTTCTGTCAATCGGTGCTATATTGCTGCTGCTGATCCTGATCGGGCAGGGCGAAGTGTCAAAAGTCGCTTCGTTCTTCTATCTGGTGCCGGGAACAGCGGCGATTATGGCCTATCTGCTGTTTGGAGAAACGCTGACGCTGGTGCAGATTGCCGGTATGGTGCTGACCACTTTCGGTGTGGCACTGGCAACTTTACAAAAGAAAAAACCGGCAGCTTAAAACCGCCGGTCTGATTATTATTCTGATGTGATTAGCGGCGCGGCAGCAGCTTTTTCACTTCATCGGCCGCATCGGCAAGGGCTTCTTCCGGTGTGGCCTTCTGTTCAACAACGCGGGACAGATTATCAACGATGGTCTGGGTTACTTTCACGCCGTTCGAACCGGGGAAAGCATACCAAGGGATCATGATATTCATTTGACTCAGGCCGGCTTTGAACAGCGGGTTTTCGTCATAGAATTTGCCGAGATATTCATCCGATTTTGCAGCCAGTTCATTATTTGGCACATAGCCGGTGCCCGGCACAACGACCGATGCGCCGTAAGGACCGGCAGCAAATTTGGCAAATTTCCATGCGGCTTCAATTTTGGTATCGTCCGATGTCAGGATAACAACCGCATTACCACCGGTTGGCAGACGGCCTTTTTCCGGATTAAGCAGCGGGATTTTAGCGGTGCGCATATCGAATTTGTCGCCGACATTTTTGATTGTATTGCGCAGGCCGCCGGTGGTCTGGAAAGCAAAGCCGACATTTCCGGCCGCAAAGGCCTGTTCACCGGCTTCTTTGGTAAAGACCGGCAGGCCGCCTTCTTTGACCATACGGTCGAGCAGTTTGAAAGCCGCTTCACCTTCAGCACCGCTGAATGCGACCTGTTTTTCATCTTCTGAAAGCATCCGGCCACCGGCACCGAATAACAGGGCTGAGAACATCCAGTCATCACCCTGCCAGCGGAAATCAATACCCTGAACGCCGTTGCCGAGCGCTTTGATCTTGCCGCCGATGCGGATGACATCGTCCCATGTTGCCGGAGGCGTATCCGGGTTCTCGCCAACTTTTTTAAACAGATCTGCATTGTAATACATGATCGGATTGGAGGTGGCGAAAGCCAGACCAACCTGACGGTCACCGACTTTGGCAAGGTTCAGAATGGTCGGAGTGAAACCCTGTGCTTCAAAATTAGTTTCTTTCTCGACCAGCGGTTTCAGATCAAGGCCGATATTGCGTTCACTCAAAATGCGCAGGCGGTTCAGGCCGGTAAAGGTGATGTCCGGCAGCTCAGCGGTGCCATTCTGACGCATAATCAGCTGAATGCCGTCTTCATAGGTCGCGGAAGGATTGACGAAATGGATTTTGATATCCGGATTTTCTTCCGTGAATTTCTTGGAAATATTGGCCATCACGTCCTGAAAAAAGCCCGGCATAGGATAATGCACATTGAGCGTGGTTTCAGCCAGAGCTGTGCTGCACAGACCGGAAAAAAGGGCCGCAGCGGTCAGAGTACGGGAGAAGAATGTCATTACAGGCTCCGTAAATGTTTGGGAGGAAGAGCGTTACAGACGTGAGGTTGTGATCAGCCTTTGAGACCGGTCATGGTAATGCCCTCAATGAAGCGGCGTTGCGCTGCAAGAAAAGCAAGAACGAGGGGAAGGGTGATAATCAGCGTGGCAGCCATCAGTGCGCCATAGTCATCACCGGCTTCGGCAGCACGGAAATACAGCAGCCCCAGAGGCGGTGTGGCCATGTCCATATTGGTGACAACAATCAGCGGCCAGAACAGATCATTCCAGTGGGCAACCACGGAAAAGATCGAAAAAGCAGTAATCGCAGGCCATGCATTCGGCACAATAACACGGGCGACAATGCCGGTTTCCGACATACCGTCAAGGCGGGCGGCATTAATCAGATCATCTGGCATCGACCGAAAAAACTGCAGAAACAGGAAGATGCCGAATACCGAGATGAAGAATGGTGCGCTGATGGCGAAATAGGTGTTCAGCAGACCTGTGCGCTCAAAACCCAAATAGAACGGTAAAGCCGTGGCATGGATCGGCACCAGCAGGCCGAGCATCACCGCGCTCATCATCACCTGTGCCGCACGGAAGCGCAGCTTGGCCATAGCATAGGCGCAAGGGATAGCGATGATAACCTGAACCACCAGAATGAGTGCGCAGACCAGAACGCCGTTGAGTAGCAATTGCCCCATCGGCACACGGGAAAAGGCCTTGGTGATATTTTCGATCAGCGCCCAGTTTTGCGGAATGAGGCTGAGCGATGAGGAGAAAATATCCGATTGTGATTTGGCGGCCGTGGAGAGCATCCAGATATAAGGTGCAAGGAACAGCATCGCACCGAGAGACAAAATCCCGAGGCGGGTAAAGCGTAAGACTGACATGATTTCCGCCTCTTAATAATGCACGCGGCGGTCAAGCACGCGATATTGCAACAACATCATCACGATCAGCACCATGAGAAAAATAACGGTCATGGCCGAGGCATAGCCGACGCGCAGGAACACGAAGCCTTCCTGATAGATCGTATGCAGCAGCACTTCCGATGCTTTGTTCGGCCCGCCCTGTGTGAGGGTTTTGACCGATTCAAAGACTTTGACGGAATTGATGACGCTGATAGTGAGAACAAAAAGTGTGGTTGGGCCGAGCAGCGGCCATGTCACCAGCCGGAAACGCTCCCATGCGCTTTTAGCGCCGTCCATTTCGGCAGCAGCATATAGCTCGCGCGGAATGGCGGTAAGACCAGCCAGAAACAGCACCATATTGAAGCCGACCGATTGCCAGATACCGATCATGGCAAGACTTGGAAGCACGGTTGAAGAACTGCCGAGCCAGTTGGGGCCGTCGATGCCCAACAGGCCGAGCATCGCGTTGACCGGCCCCATTGTCGGATGCAGCAGATATTGCCAAACGGTGGCCATGGCCACGAGCAGCGAGGCAACAGGCAGGAAATAGACGGTGCGGAAAAAGGCTTTGCCGCGTGCTTCACTTTCAATCAGCAGAGCTGCACCTAATCCGAGAAAAACGGAAAGCGGGGTGACGATCAGCGTATAGAGTGCGGTGTTTTGCAGAGAGATACGGAAGGTACGGTCTTTGAAAAGTTCAATATAGTTTTCTAAGCCGACGAACTGATAATCTGTATATCCCAGTTCAAAATTGGTGAAACTGAGATAAAACACCGCCAAGGTCGGCAGTAAAATGAAGAGAAGTACCAGCGACACAGCCGGTGCCATCAGCTTCCATGCCAGACGCTCTTCACGTTTGCGGGCAGCATTGGCAGCCTCACGCGCTGTCATCACCGGAGAGAAGGTTTGCGCAATATCAGACATGGCTGTCTGCCTTGATGCGGCTTGAAACTGTATGGGAAAGTTTGCGCAGGCTCTGACCTTCCGTATCAAATAGTAGTGCTTTATGCGGATCAAAAGTCAGAAAAACCGGCATATCCGTTTGCAGATCCGCTGCCATGGCCGGACTGCATCGTGCAGTCAGTAATTCCTGAGCACCCGGAGCATTGAGATAGACCAGCGCTTCAGAGCCAAGAAATTCAATACGCGCTACTGTGGCTGAGATGGCTCTGTCCGCAGGTTTTTCATGGGCACGGCGGATTTGCAGGTCTTCAGGCCGGATAGCTACACTAAGTGCAGAGCCGGCATGAATGTCAATTTCGTTTAAAATTGCTTTGCCGGCAAAATGGATAATACCCTGATCGCTGGCGCGGGCACTCAGTACATTGATTTTCGGGCTGCCGATAAAGCGGGCAACTTCGATATGGCGCGGATTATTGTAAATCTCGCACGGTGTATCGATTTGCAGCAGGTGGCCACCGATCATCACGGCAACACGATCGGCCATGCTCAGCGCTTCCGACTGGTCATGGGTCACATAGAGGCTTGGCACACCAGCACGGCGATGCAGATCGACAATTTCAGCACGGGTATGTACACGCAAATTGGCATCGAGATTGGAGAGCGGTTCATCCATCAGGAAGACCTGCGGCTGGCGCACCATGGCGCGCGCCAGTGCCACACGCTGGCGCTGACCGCCGGACATTTGCGCAGGTTTGCGGTCGAGCAGATGGTCGATTTTCAGGCTCTGTGCAGTTGTCAGTACTTGTTGCTGAATGGCAGTGCGTTTGACCGCCTGACCTGGCATCCAGTTGCCGATCAGCGGCAGACGTTCTGTCATGGTCAGATCGCGCATGGCCAGCGGTACGGCAATATTTTCACGCGTGGTCAGATGCGGATAGAGCGCATAGGACTGGAACACCATTGCGATATTACGGTCAGAAGGATGAGCGGCGGTAATATTGCGCCCGCCCAGCCAGATATTGCCGTCATCGGCATGTTCCAAACCGGCGGCAATGCGCAGAATTGTGCTTTTTCCGCAACCGGAAGGCCCGACCAGTGCAATGAATTCACCGTCTTCGGCTTCAATCGTCACATCTTTGAGAATGTGCTGATCGCCGAAAGATTTGGAGATATTTTTCAGTGCGAAATGCGCCATCATGCCTGCTCCGTTGCATCGGCGCTGGTAATGGCGGCAGTGTGGCTCGACGGGTAAACTTCATGCACCACATCATCAAGCAGATATGGACGCAGCTGTGTCAGTTCGGTGATTTCGCTATGTACATTATCGGTCAGAGTGTGAATGACAGCACCGACAATACGCTCACCCGGCAGGTCGCGTTCCATAGGGCCGACGATAAAGCCGGATGAAGGTCCCCAGATCAGGGAAATGCCGTGATGATGGCCAGCCCATGCGCGGTGCAGATGGCCGCTGGCATAAAGGCGGACATTATGTGCACTGAATAAATCCATCAGGCGTTTACGGTCTTTGGGGGAGGCGCCCCAGTAGCCACTGTCGCCCTCATCTGGGCTATCGACGAAAAGCGGCTTATGAGCAAAAATCGCAACAGGTTTGCCACCGGCACCGTTCAGAACATCTTCCAGCCATTGATATTGCTGTTCTTCTTCAGCATGATCGCTGCCGATCAGCAGGCTGTTGAGGCCGATGAGCCGCCAGCCGGACTGGTCATGTACCCAGCGGTCAGGGCCAACCAGATCACGCCAGCGTGCAAGACGCTCGTCATTGACTGGTTGCAGCGAGGAAGGCAGATGGCCGACATCATGATTACCCGGAACGCAGAGTACCGGCATGTTCAATTCACCCAGAAGATCAGCGCAGAAAGTCAGGTCGTCGTCAAAATCCGCACCATCCACGGCCAGATCGCCGGTATGGATCACGAGATCCGGTTTAACTTCTTCCAGCCATTCGGCGAGAGGCTGCCAGTTTTTAGTAAAATGTGTTTTGGACGGGCTGAAATGGGTGTCGGTAATCTGAACAATCCGCATGGATCTGCTCCTTCACTGTGTTGAAGAGAAGATGCGGATGTGTATTTCTAACGGGGGACACAGGCCGCTAATGCGCGTTTCTTATACTGTGTTGGTGACAGGCAGACCTCAGAGCAATGACAAAATTGTAACATCTGTCGCTGCCTATATTTTCTTAAGGCTCAGCAGGAATTGCCCGAGTATCAGGCGCTGACGGGTAGGGCGCAGACCAGCCTTTTGCAGAATGGGCCGGATAAGAGATGTATCCTGCATTTGCATCAGGCGTTGCATACGCATTTGCGCACGTAGTTTTTCAGGCACTTTCAGCATGACACGATCCGTTATTCTAGTTGCGAATGATTTGCACTTGCAAAATTATTACAGATTCTTTACGAAGGGTGCAATTGACAATCATTTGCAACTAGGATTTTCTATTTGCAAGAACGAAATCTGGTATGGATTGAGGAGTTAAGAATGTTCAGCAAAATGAGGCGCGTGCTGCTGGCCGGTATTATTGGTACGGCTTTTTCTGCAGTGCTGGTGGTGGTGCCTGCTGCGGCAAAGGAAAAATTTAAAGCAGTGACAACCTTTACGGTTATTGCGGATATTGCTCGTAATGTTGCCGGTGATGCTGCGATTGTTGAGTCCATTACCAAACCGGATGCCGAGATTCACGATTATCAGCCGACCCCGGGCGATATTATGAAGGCGCAAGGTGCACAGCTGATCTTCTGGAACGGTCTTAATCTTGAGCGCTGGTTTGAAAAATTCTTCCAGCATCTGAAAGATGTGCCAAGTGTTGTTGTGTCTGAAGGTGTTGAGCCGATGGGTATTACCGAAGGTCCGTATAGCGGCAAGCCTAATCCGCATGCATGGATGTCGCCTTCGGCCGGTATGATCTATGTCGATAATATCCGCGATGCTTTCGTGAAGCATGATCCGGAAAATGCCGAAACCTATAAGGCCAATGCGGAAGCCTATAAGACCAAACTCAAGGCGCTGATTGATCCGATCAAGGATGAGCTGAAGGATATTCCGGAAGACAAGCGCTGGCTGGTGACCAGTGAAGGTGCCTTCAGCTATCTGGCTCGCGATCTCAACCTGAAAGAGCTGTATCTCTGGCCGATCAATGCCGATCAGCAGGGCACACCGCAGCAGGTGCGTAAAGTGATTGATGCCGTTCGCAAGAACAATATCAATGTAGTTTTCTCTGAAAGCACAATCTCTCCGGCACCTGCCCAGCAGGTGGCTTCTGAAACCGGTGCGAATTACGGGGGTGTTCTGTATGTGGACTCGCTTTCAGAGCCGGACGGTGCCGTGCCGACCTATCTCGACCTGCTTCGTGTGACAACTGACACGATTGCGAAGGGTCTTAAATCCGGAGATGCAAAATAATGAATGCCCCGCTTAATGTCCTCCCAAAGGCATCTCTGTCTCCCGCATCATCCGATGCG
>NZ_ANNO01000064.1:0-4703 GCF_000409565.1 Pseudochrobactrum sp. AO18b | reverse complement strand
GGTTTTTCCGATCACGCACCACACGCGATTAATAGCGGGCATCTTTCGGCTTTTTGCCATTCGGCCAGTCATTGACCTTACCGGCAAAATCCGGGCGCGGCATATGTGTGAAATATTCAGACACATCAACCGCTTCCTGATCGGTCAGCACGCCACCCTGCCCGAGCATACCGTCCTGATGGACGCTGACCGGCATATTATATTTGACAAATGCCGCTGCCTTATAGGTACGCGCCATACCCGCACCGATGTTAAAGCTGTCATCACCCCAAAGCGGCGGGAAGACATAATCACCGAACTGGTCTTTTTTGCCTTCACCGTCATTGCCATGACAAACGGCGCATTGGGTTGCATAAATCGCCTTGCCTTTGACAGGATCCGGCACCAGTGACTCATCAATTTTTCCGGCACCGGACACTTTCACCATATGCTCTTTCGGCAATCCCTGACCGAGCCATTTCATATAGGCAATCATAGCGCCCATTTCCTCGGACTTCGGATCAAGCGGCTTACCATTCATCGAACGCTGGAAGCAGCCATTGATACGCATCACCAGATTAACTTCCTTACCCGCACGCGGCATCACCCGCGGATAGAAATTATAGGAATTAATATAAGGCGCGCCTTTATCCAGCTTACCCTGCGCCAGATGGCAGGAGTTACAATTCAGCCCCGCACCGACATTTTCCGGCAGTAAACGGGCTGTTTCATTGAGCAGGCGCTTGCCATACATAATGGCTTCCGCATCCGGTTCTTTGGCAATCAGATCATCGCTCGGGATCGTATATTTGCCAACGACTTTGCCTTCTGCATCCACCACATCATAGGTCGGCAGCGGCGGCGCATCCACCCGCGACGGCTTCACCAGAAATGTCCAGCCTGCGCCTGCAGCTGCGATTGTTACGACAAGGGCTGCAGCTGTACCGATCCAGAATTGCTTACTCATTATTTTGCCTCCGGAACATAATGCACAGGCTTGTGCTCAATCAGATGCCGCATGCGGGCAATATCGCTATCCTTGATATGCGAACCGTGATTACCCCAACCATTACGGATAAAATTCAGAATATCCGCGATTTCCTTGTTGGTGAGATGGGCAAAGCCCGGCATCTTGAACACCATCGGATCATGCGGCGTGTCAGCCATTGCAGCACCATCCAGTGTCAGCTGGATCAGTGAGCTCGGATCTTCCGCAAAAACGATCGAATTACCGGCAAGCGCAGGGAAAACCCGTTCCGCACCACGACCATCCAAGCGGTGACAGGCCGCACAATTATCCACGTAACCAACGGCACCCGGAGCGGAGAAATCACCGGCACGCAGAGCTGCAGTTGTCACATCTTGCTTCGGTGTCCATTGCTGCGGATGACTGTCACGCGCAGGCAGGCTCTTCAGATAGCGGGCAATCGATGTCAGATCGTCATCCGTCAGATATTGGGTGCTATGGGCAACCACATCGGCCATACCACCAAAGGCGGCGGTGCGATCATTACGGCCGGTTTTCAGGAAGTCGGTAATTTCCGCTTCAGTCCATGTGGAAAGGCCGGTGCCTTCATCACGCAGGTTCTTCGCATACCAGCCTTCGAGAACAGAGCCGGACAGGTAATTACCCTTCTTGTCATCACTGAGTGCGGTTTCCTGATAGCCGATGCCTCGTGGTGTATGGCAAGCGCCGCAATGGGCCAAACCTTCAACCAGATAGGCGCCACGATCAATCATCGCATCCATACCGGTTGCCGAAGTAAATTCACGCGGCTGCGCAAAAGCGAGCTGCCAATAGGCCAGCGGCCAGCGCATATTCATCGGCCAAGGCAAAGTGGAAGCCTGATTTTCCTGCTCAACCTTTTCCACGCGCGACATGAAATAAGCATAGAGTGCTTTGATATCGTCATCTTTTACAACGACATAGGAAACATAAGGCATGGCCGGATAGAGCGCCACGCCATCAGGTCGCACGCCACGACGTACAGCACGCTCGAAATCGCCGTAACTGTAATTGCCGATACCGGTTTTCTTATCCGGCGTAATATTGGTGGAATAAATCGTGCCGAGCGGTGTCTGCATACCCAGACCGCCGGCAAATTCCTTGCCGCCGGGTGCAGTGTGACAAGCAATACAGTCACCGGCACGGGCAAGATATTCACCTTGCTTAATCAGTGCCGGATCCTGAATATTAACGTCAGCTTCCTGTTTTGGTGCATACCAATGGTGCGATGTGACTGCGATAGCATAGCTTGCGCCAAACAAGCCCAGACCACATAGGACCAGTGTTTTAACAAGCTTCATGTTGAACTCCTGAGTCGTCTCTTCACCTCCATCTGAGACTGTCAGGAATGTTTCTCATTGATTCAGATCAATGACTTCATGCATTCACGATATTTACGTTCCAAAACATAGCCAATTACAAGAACAACAGTTTTCTATGGTGCAAATTCAAAGAAAATTATACCATTAACTGGCATTTACGCAGAAACACCACTCAGGTCACTGTGCCCCATTCTGTCCATGAGCCGTCATACAGACGGACATTGTCATAACCCAGCAAATTGAGCGCAAGAAACAGCACAGCGGCTGTCACACCTGAGCCGCAGGTTGTTACAACCGGTTTGTCTTTTTTCACGCCCTGCGCTTCAAAAATGACCTTCATCGTATCAAGTGCTTTGAAAGCACCGTCTTCTACGAGAGAACCGTAAGGCACATTGACAGAACCGGGGATTGAACCGGAACGGACATTCGCACGCGGCTCTGGTACGGCACCGGTAAACCGCTCAGCCGAACGGGCATCCGTAATATGTGCTTTTGCATGTTTGGCAATCAGCACCATTTCTTCAATGAAAACAACTTTTTCACCAGCATAGACCGGTTTGAATGCAACAGGCTCTGGTGCGACTTTACCGCTCTCTGTTTCAAAGCGCTCAGCCTGCCATGCAGCAATACCACCGCGCAGAATATGCAGTTTTTGGACGCCCATAATATGAAACAGCCACCAGACGCGGGGCGCGGCAAACAAATCACCGGTTTCATAGATGACGATCTCATCATCAACGCTGATCCCCAGCTTGCCTACAGCTTCCGCGAAGACTTCCGGTGAAGGAACAGTATGCGGGAAAGAAGAGCTCGGATCGACGATCTTATCCTGATCGAAAAAGACTGCGCCCGGAATATGAACCTGCTCAAATTCCTCACCGCAGATGCGCTTTGTCGCCGGCATATACCAAGAACCGTCAACGATTTTCAGATCGCCTAATTTCTGACGGTCTTTCACCCATTGCGGCGATACAAAAATTTCTTCCGGAGTCATTTCATTCCCCATATGTCACTCATTCACACATAGAATATAAGTGTCTTTATCAATGGCAAGGAATGAATTGCAGAAATCTGTATGATCTCTGCACATTAGCTGTCTGTATCCGGTTACAGTGCTTCTTATGCTTGTGGCATTAACGCTCGCCGCCATATCCACGACGTTTCCAATCCTGAAGCGGCATAATATCAGGCATTCCGCCACCTGCCTCATACCAGGAATCGACAGCCCAGCTTTGACCCGACATATCTTTGATTACCGCAGTCCAATGCGGGTAACGGCCATCAATGAATGAACCACGTGTCATTCGTTTAGAAACAGTATGATGCTTTAACCAACCGCGTGTTTCCAAATAACGTAGGAAATTATCCGTGTTGATCGATTCATCAACACAATCCATTTGGCCTTTAATACGGGCTTTACCGAACTGCATTTTTGGTTTGTCACGAACACTGATAATTGCTGTGCTGCGCTCTTCAAATATTGCGACAGCCATCCGCAACGCTTTTCTCTCGTCATTTGCGCTACGAGTAGCCTTTTGCAACAGATTACGGATGCGGCTCTCATCCTTTGAACTTAGCGTCACTTTGGTTCGGTAATAGCAATCATAACCATGACAGACACGAAAGGTTTGAGCTGATGCCATTTCCAGTGGCAATATCAGGCTTACAAGAACACCGGCACACAATAGTTTAATCATTCAGGCACTCCGCATTCTTGTAGAACGGTCACAATATCATCTCATTACTAAAAATCGATCAGTCTGCCCAGAACCATAGCAATGGTTAGAATTAGTAAAAGTGATTTTCTAAGTTCGCTCCCCCCTCCCCCGTTTTTCTCATTCGCATGTTTTAAACACAAAAAAGCCCCGCGCATATCTGCCGGAGCTTGGGATGTTTTTTGGAGATTTAGTTTCGGGTTTGGCTTTTTCCGGTTCGTCGGGCAATCGATATTGTATCGCTTGCTTTCCCTCCTCACCCTTCAGATTATGAGCGTGATGAGGTGAGAGCGTTAAAAATCGATTGATTATCGATTTTAGCTCGAACGGGCTGCTTCAAGATGCATTGACACGCCTATTGGAATGGGGTCTGGATCGTAGTTTTAATTGCTTTGAGGAGATTTGGTTGCGGGGGCAGGATTTGAACCTGCGGCCTTCAGGTTATGAGCCTGACGAGCTACCGGGCTGCTCCACCCCGCGCCAGGGTAATTTATGAGCCGGTATTGGAAGTATTGGTTTTATTGACTGTGAGATGTTTTATTTCTGTGCCTTTTGCAGACCTGGCAGCGACCTACTCTCCCGTGTCTTAAGACAGAGTACCATCGGCGCTGGAGCGTTTCACGGCCGAGTTCGGAATGGGATCGGGTGCAGCCGCTCCGCCATAACCACCAGGTCAGCAAA
>NZ_ANNO01000063.1:0-13579 GCF_000409565.1 Pseudochrobactrum sp. AO18b | reverse complement strand
CATGGCCACGGCCATGCGGCAGCATGAAGCCGGCAACCGCCTCTGCCATCAGATCGCTCGGACCGGCTTTCTGATCACCGCGATGCAGCCATGTGATCTGTGTCGCTGACAATCCTTCGCGGACATCATTCAGCGCGATCTGCGAGGCCACACTGTCCACCTCGATCAGAACATGCATCTGCGCCTTTGCAGGCATGGTTTCAAGAATATGGAAAATCGCCGGAATGCAGCATTCATCACCGGTAATCAGATGCCAGTCAGCATCCTCACGGAAAGATGCGCCACCGCGCGGACCACGTACACTGATCTTGTCGCCGATCTTGGCATCACGGGCAAATGCCGGTCCGGGTGTCAGATGTGTGCCGTCACCATGCATGAAGAAATCCACATCCAGCAGGCCTTTTTCTTTATCAAGACTGCGGATTGTATAGTCACGGCGGCCAAATTCGCCATCGCCGGTCGGCAGCATCATCACAATGGCCTGTCCTGCACGATAGGTGAATTCTGCAATATCCGGTGCGGTAAAAGTGACACGGCGCATATTGGCCGGAGCATCCGCCACAGCGGTTACAGTCAGCTCCCACTGACGCAGTTGCGGACGGCCTGCCGGCGATGTCTGTACTGGTGTCGTCTGATCCGGTGTCATTTGCATATTCACTCCCTATAGGCATTCAGAGCGCCGTGCGCCCCATCGGGCGTACAAAACTCGCTACACGGCAGGCAAACATCATTTCTGACGATGCCTCATCGCTTTGCCTTATGCTATAGATAAGTGGATAAAAGAAATCAACTTTGTATTATCTTATCCGGAGCTTTTCACCGGCATATCCGGCTGCACCAGTCGCGCGAGGGCTGCAAGCAGGTCGGTTTGCGAAATTAGTCCCTGCACATGGCGGTCTTGATCTACAATAATCACCGCATGAGAACGGCCATTGGTAAGCACCGGCAAAAGACTCAGAGCCGTGTCCTGCGGCTGAGCCACAGGCGGACTGGTCATCAGCGTTGCAACAGCACCCTTGCCTTTCAGCAATTCACGCAAGCCCACGGTGCCAAGCAACACATTGCGATCATCAACCACCGGCAGCGAGCGGATATTATGCCGGAGCAATAATGAACGCGCATAATCATCCGTATCATCCGCTTTGACGGACACAACGTGGCGCGACATGATCGACGCGCAATCGGGCCCCGCTTTACCCGCAGCATTGTTACGCATGACAGACTGCATCTCGATTTGCCGCAGCAAAACTTCCAGATCTTCACGGCTGATATCGAAACTCTCCTGCATTTCAGACAACGCAGCATCAATATCAGCGGAGGTCGGGCCGCCGCGCATTTGTGTCGGCGTATCCTGCGTCTGGTGCGGATTAATAACCGGTATTGTGTGCGGATAAGGGCGTCTCAGCAGCCTGTGAAAAACAATGCCGAACAGCACCACAATCGCAGAATCCAGCGCCACCGGCGTAAACGGAAACAAGAAGCCCGCCTCGGTCACCGTATGACCGCCGATGACGGCAGTAAGCGCAATCGCTCCGCCGGGCGGATGCATGGCACGTGCCAGCGACATGGCAAGTACAGATAAAGAAACCGCCAGACCGGCCGCCAGAAACGGCTCTTTCACCAACTGATAGACAATAACGCCGATCAGGGCTGAAATCGTGTTCCCGCCGATAATTGCCCATGGCTGCGCCATCGGACTGGTCGGAACGATGAAGAGCAAAACAGCCGAGGCACCGACCGGTGCGATCAGAAATACATAATGCGTGGTGTGGTCATAGAGCCATGCGCTGACCATGCCGGTCACAACAACACAGAGCAGAATACCAAGACTGGCAATCAGGCGGGAACGAAAAGTTGCACCGGCCAGCAAGGGCGCAAAAAGACGGTCTGCCGTGCGTTTCAGACGGCTGCCGTTTTTTTCAGGCGAGGACATTTGAGAAAACCACTATCACATTTCGGGCTGAACGTGATTAGCAGTCATAGACCCTAATAAACAGACAAACCAGAGATAACTGACTAAGAATCTCCGCTTTAATGGCTGAAAATCCTGCGGAATTGCATAATTTGCGCAAATGGTGCCGAGCGCACTTTGCCGAATTTGCTGCCATCCACCACCAGATAAGAGTCCATCGCGCGGGCAATTGCCATCTGTTTGACCGGAATTTCATGGAAATGCGAACAGGTCACGCCATGTTCATCATGCACACCGCCCGCCGAGATAAAGGCCTTATTGATGATAATCTTCTTCAATGTCTCAATCCCCTCCTCACCGGAGAAAGAGGCAGCGGAACGGTGGAACAGGCCGCCCAGCACAATCAGGCGTACATCCTCACGAGATGACAGGATTTCCGCAACATTGAGCGAATAGCACACAACCGTAACAGACTTATTCTCTGGCACCAGACGCGCCAGATGCGGTGTAGTGGTACCGCAATCGATGAAAATCGTGTCATGTTCTTCAATCATCGCGGCAGCTTCCGCGCAAGCCTGCGCCTTGGCACCCGCATGACAATCACTTTCGTGGTCAAGACTGTAATCGCTGTGACCATTATTATCCTGCGCAGAGAAAATATATCCGCCAAGGCAATTCAGCCCCTTGAGCACATCACTATCCGAGCGCGCCAGATCCCCGCCGTTGAGATCCCGCTGCGCCATATCACGGCGGATGGTCATTTCAGAAACACCGAGCTGCGCTGCCGCATCCCGCAAACGCATCACACCTTGTTTTTCCATCAATGCTGCGAGTTCTGTGAGACGCTCGTCCCTGCGGCTGGTTCTGCTCAAGATTCTCCCCCTTTTTGAATCATTTTACTCTCCCACCTACAAAAAATAGTGCGTTGCGTGAAGCGGCAGTCTTTGCAGACTTGACACATTAAATTATTTAGTGAAACGATCCAAACATAATGATCGGATACTAACAATATAATATCCGTCTTATTGTCAGATAATTTTCCCAATCCAGGATACTGGCCGGAGGGTGACGGGAATTATCGGATAACAGGATGTTTAACAGGTAGGGTTTCTCAGGGAGGATCGCGTGAAAAAACTTCTCGCTTCTGTTGCAGTTGCAATGTCCATCGCTATGCCATCCGCTTTCGCGGAAGGTGTAATCGACACATCCAAGGTCAATAAAGACCTCATCACTACAGCCAATGACAAGAAATATACCATTGCGACCGTTGTTAAGGTCGATGGTATTGCATGGTTCGACCGTATGCGTGACGGTGTGGCTCAGTTTAAAGATGAAACCGGCCATGACGTATGGATGGTTGGCCCAAGTCAGGCTGATGCGGCCGCTCAGGTGCAGATCGTTGAAAATCTGATCGCACAGGGCGTTGACGCTATCACCATCGTACCGTTCTCGGTTGAAGCGGTTGAGCCGGTTCTGAAAAAAGCCCGCGAACGCGGCATCGTGGTTATCTCCCACGAAGCATCCAACATTAAAAACGTCGATTATGACATCGAAGCCTTCGACAACAAGGCTTACGGCGCTAATCTGATGAAACAGCTCGGCGAATATATGGGCGGCAAGGGCAAATATGTTGCCACTGTCGGCAGCCTCACCTCCAAGTCCCAGATGGACTGGATTGACGGTGCTGTGGAATATCAGAAAGCCAATTTCCCTGAAATGTCGCAGGCAACCGAGCGTCTGGAAACCTATGACGATGCCAATACCGACTACACCAAGCTGAAAGAAGCAATGACCACCTATCCGGACATTACCGGTATTCTGGGTGCGCCGATGCCGACGTCTGCCGGTGCCGGTCGTCTGATCGCTGAAGGCGGCCTGAAGGGTAAAGTCTTCTTCGCAGGTACAGGTCTGCCATCGGTTGCCGGTGAATATCTGAAGAATGACGATATCCAGTATATCCAGTTCTGGGATCCTGCTGTTGCCGGTTATGCCATGAACATGCTGGCTGTTGCTGCTCTGGAAAAGAAAAACGACCAGATCACAGCCGGTCTTGACCTCGGCCTTGCCGGTTACAATTCTCTGCTCGCTCCGGATGCTGCACAGCCGCATCTGCTCTATGGTGCAGGCTGGGTTGGCGTAACCAAAGACAACATGGCTGAATACGACTTCTAATCTGTAAAGAGCCGGAGGCGGTAACAGGCTTGTTGCCGCCTCTGTTTTTACCGGAGCAGGTTACGTCCAGATTCAATTATGGATATCGCTCTGGTTTCTTTAATGGCCGCATATCACAGATATCCGAATTGATCCGGGTTGACTGTGAAATGCTCCAGCTCTGCGGGAACACATCCGTTCTGTCACAGGCAGGAATAATATGACTGAAAATCTGATAGAACTGCGCGATATCGGCATGCGCTTCGGGGGTGTTAAAGCCCTTGATGATGTGTCGCTGACCATCCGCCGCGGTGAAATCCATTGCCTTGCCGGTGAAAACGGCTCCGGAAAATCCACAATCATCAAAGTGATGTCCGGTGTTTACACACCGCAGGACGGCGAAATCCTGTTTGACGGCAAACCTGCCGGCAAGCTCAATCCTGTCAAATCCGTTCATCACGGCGTTCAGGTGATTTATCAGGACTTTTCCCTGTTCGGAAATCTGACTGTTGCCGAAAATCTGGCGCTGAACACTTTCCTGATTGAAGGCCGTAAAACCATCAACTGGAAACAGGTTCGCGAACTGGCACAGAAGGCGCTCGACCGCCTTGATGTAAAAATTAATCTCGATGCAAAAGTCGACAGTCTGCCAACCTCGGGCAAACAGATTGTTGCCATTGCCCGTGCGGTCATGGCCGATGCGCGCCTCATCATCATGGATGAGCCGACGACAGCACTGACCCGCCATGAGGTGGATGCACTCTTCAAGATCGTGCGCGATATTCAGGCACAGGGCATTGCCGTGCTGTTTGTCAGCCACAAAATGCGCGAAATGCTGGAAATCAGCGAGCGCCTCACCGTATTCCGTAATGGTAAGAAGGTCGCAGAAGGCCCGATCAGTGAGTTCGACGAACCGGCAATTACCCGTGCGATGACCGGTTTGGATCTGAAACCGGACAGCTATGTCTGGCAGGCACAAGAACAGAGCACACAGCCAGTGCTTCAGGTTGAAGACCTGAAAGCCAAAGATTCAGCGACCGGCAATGTGCTGCTCGACGGGGTAAACCTGTCGCTCCATGCCGGTGAGATTGTCGGAATTTCCGGCCTGATCGGCTCCGGTCGTACAGAGCTCGCTTTGTCGCTGTTTGGTATGCTGCCGCAATGCACCGGAAAAATGCAGCTGAACGGCAAAACCATTCATCCGAAATCAGTGCGTCAGGCTATTGATCTCGGTATTGCCTATGTGCCGGAAGACCGCCTCACGGAAGGTCTGTTCCTCACCCAGTCGATTGAGCGCAATATTATTGTGACCTCGCTGGATAAGATGGTGAGCGGCCTCTTCATCAACCGCAAAAAAGTCGATCAGGTCACGAAAGAAATGTTCGACGCCATGCAGATTGCAGCACCGGGTCCGCATACACCGGTCAACCATCTGTCCGGCGGTAACGCGCAGCGCGTGGTGCTTGCCCGCTGGCTTTTGACCGGTGCAAAAGTGCTGATCCTCAACGGCCCGACGGTTGGTGTGGATGTGGGCTCCAAGGCGCAGATTCATGCGATTATCCGCAAGCTCGCCAAGGATAACGGCCTTGCTGTTCTGATGATCTCCGATGATGTGCCGGAGCTGGTGCAGAATTGTAATCGTGTTGTCGTGATGCATCGGGGCAAGCTGGTGGATGAATTGTCCGGCAGCACCATGACTGAAGATGCCGTCAATGACCGGCTGAAGACACTGAACTGAGGAACCGGTCATGAAGTTCTATCAAACAACAGAATTTATCATCGCCTGCGTTCTGCTGCTGGCCATGATTACTATCGGCTTTATCAATCCGGCCTTCTGGTCGCTGGACAATATGTTCGGCCTGCTGCGCTCCAATGTCGTGATCGGTATTATGGCGCTCGGCGTATTGCTGGTGATGATCTCCGGCGGGATTGACGTGTCTTTCACTGCTTTCGCGATTGCGGCTATGTATCTGACTGTTAAAGCCATGGTCGCCATCGGCTATGACGGTGTGGTCATTCCGTTTATCGCGGCAACGCTGATCGGTCTGGCGCTCGGCGCTTTCAACGCGGCGATTATTTACAAGTTCCGCATGATCCCGCTGATCGTGACGCTTGGCACCGGCTCTATTGTCCGTGGTCTGGTTCTTGGTCTGGTCGGTACCAGTATCGTCAACATCAACAAGATGCCGAAAGAACTGATCGAATTCGGCAAGACCGACGTCGTTTCCATGACCTCGGCCACCGGTACGAATTTCGGCCTCACGGCGATGGTGCTGGTTTACTTAGGCATCGCGCTGCTCATTCATCTGATGCTGAAATATACCATGATCGGCCGCTCAATCTATGCCTATGGCGGCTCGCCTGAGGCGGCAAAACGCGTTGGCTTCAGCACTGCCAAAACCATTTTCGTGGTCTATTGTGTGGCCGGTGCGCTGGCCGGTTTTGCAGGTCTGCTGCATTCCTCGATGATCTGGCTTGCCAATCCGCGTGACTTTACCGGCCTTGAGCTGGAAGTGATTGCAGCGGTTGTGCTCGGCGGCGCGTCGATCTTCGGCGGACGCGGCTCGGTGCTTGGTACTTTGCTCGGCGTTTTCATGCTGGTTATGGTCAAGAACTCGCTGATCATCATGAAAGTCGACACCACATGGCAGAAAGTTGTCGTTGGTCTCATCATCATCATCGCCACGGCAATTACCGCATGGCGTGACCGGAAAAATCTGGTGTGAGCGGCGGGGATAAAGATATGAAAAAAGATATTGATACGCGCCGTTTCCTGAGCCCTGCAAATATGGATCGCAATATCCTGCAGCTGGTGATTATCACCGTGCTGGTTTTTGCTGCCATGAGCTGGCTCAATCCGGATAAATTCCTGCGCTATTACAATTTTGAATCGATCAGCTACATCATGCCGGAACTCGGCATTCTGTCGATTGCCATGATGATCGCCATGCTGACCGGCGGCATTGACCTGTCCGTTGTCGGCATTGCCAATCTCTCCGGCATTCTCGCCGGTGTCTATTTTCACTCCACCATGGTGCAGGCCGCTCAAAATTCCGACAGCAATATGCTGTTCTATACGGTGATCGGTGTGCTGCTTGCCTTGCTGGTGGGACTGGTGGCAGGGCTGGTCAACGGGATATTGATCGCTAAATTGCGCATCACGCCAATTCTCGCCACGCTCGGCACCGGTCAGGTATTTATGGGACTGGCACTGGTACTCACCGGCGGCCCTGCGATTGTCGGCTTTCCTGATGCATGGAACATGATCGGCAATGGCAAAATCTTCGGTATTGCCACCCCTTTCATCATCTTTGTTGCTGTGTCCGGTCTGATTGCGCTGCTGCTCAGCCGCACCACCCTCGGCCTCAATCTGATGCTGATCGGCACCAATCCGAAAGCTGCGGTCTTTGCAGGTCTGAAAAAAGACCGCATGATCCTCTATTCCTATATGCTCACAGGTATGCTCGCCTCGCTGGCCGGTATCATCCTGTCCGGCCGTACCAATGCTGCAAAATCCGATTACGGTGCATCCTATCTGCTGCAGGCCGTGCTGATTGCCGTGCTCGGCGGCACCAATCCGGCTGGCGGTAAAGGGCGTGTGCTGGGTGTGGGTATCGCGCTTGTGGCGCTGATGCTGCTGTCATCGGGTTTCCAGATGCTGCGTTTCTCCAATCATCTGATTGATTTCATCTGGGGTGCATTCCTCATTCTGGTGATTGCAATCAATGCATTCCGCAATTCAGACAGGTAAAGCCATGCAGGATATTTCCGTTCATCTTCGCCGTCAGGATTTCACCGACAAGCCGCATGAAATTGCTTCATCGGATGGTCTGACCGTTACTGCATTCCGCTACGCCACCGGCGTTGAAGCGCTGATGATTGAAAATCAGCGCGGCCATCTGATCGTTCTGCCCTATATGGGGCAGATGGTCTGGGGTGCGGAATTTGACGGCGTTGACCTGACCATGGGCAACAGCTTTGCCATGCCTCGCCCTGCCAAAACCATTGCCGAGACCTATGGCTGCTTTGCCTTCCATTCCGGCCTGCTGCGCAACGGTGTGCCATCAGCACAGGATACCCATGCCGCGCATGGCGAAATGCCTTGTGCCAATATGGATGTTGCAGGTCTCATCTTTGGTGAGGATGAACAGGGCGCCTATGTCGAAGTGACAGGCGAATATGAATATGTGATGGGCTTTGGTGCGCATTATCTGGCACGCCCGTCCGTGCGCCTTTATGCGGATGACACATTATTCGACATCGAAATGGACGTGGAGAACCTCTCTTATGCCCCGATGGAACTGATGTATATGTGCCATGTCAACTTCGCCTATGACGAAGATGCCCGTATCATTCAGCCGACATCCTTCTCGCCGGAAGATACTAAAGTGCGCACTGCCGTGCCTGCCCATGTGACACCAAATCCTGACTATCTGGCGCTGATTGACGAGCTGGCCAAAGACCCGTCCGTCATGGAAGTGCTGGACGATCCTGACCGCTATGATCCTGAGCAGGTTTTCTATCTGCGCAATCTGAAACAGGATGAAAACGGCACCATTCATCAGATGATGAAGCTGGAACAGGGTGAGGCTTTTGCCATCTCCTATCCGGCGGCAAATTTCCCGAAATGCGTGCGTTGGGTTCTGGTCAATGGCGATGCGCAGGTTGCAGCTTTTGCCCTGCCTTCCACCTGCGAACCGGAAGGCTATCTGGCAGAAAAAGCCAAAGGCAATGTGCGCCTGCTGGCTCCGGGTGAACGCGCGACTTTCCCTGTACGCCTCGGCTATCTGGCACCTGCGGAAGCTGATGAATTTGAGCAGATGATCACTGCGCTTTAAGGCACTGATCCGGAACAGCTGATGGTGTTCCGAATAAGATTAAGTGCGGAAACAAAGAGATAGAGTAGTTCTGATGTCGAAAAAAATCGCTGTTGTCGGTTCCAATATGGTCGATCTGGTTACCTATATGGATCGTATGCCGGTCTTGGGCGAAACGCTGGAAGCGCCTTTGTTTGAAATGGGTTGCGGCGGCAAAGGTGCCAATCAGGCATTTGCTGCGGCACGTCTTGGTGCCGATGTGATGATGGTAACCAAAGTCGGTGATGATATTTTCGGCGACAACACTATTTTCAACCTGAAAAAAGCCGGTATCGACACCAAGCATGTCGGCGTTATCAAAGGTAAATCCAGTGGCGTTGCCCCGATTTTTGTCGATAAAAGCGGTGAAAATTCCATTCTCATCGTTAAGGGTGCCAATGCCGAGCTGCTGCCACAGGATGTGGATGACGCTGCCGAAGATCTGAAACAATGCGGCCTGATCCTGATGCAGATGGAAGTACCGGTCGAGACCGTCTATCACACCATCGCCTTTGCAGCGGCCAATGGGATTGAAACCATTCTCAATCCGGCACCGGCTGCGGCTGATCTTGATCCTGAACGTATCCGCCAAGTGTCATTCCTCGTACCGAACGAGACCGAGCTGGCGCTGCTTTCCGGCATGCCAACCTCGACGGATGATGAAACCATTGCCGCTGCCCGCTCGCTGATTGCCAAAGGTATCCGCACTGTCATCGTAACCCTCGGCGGTCGTGGCGCACGTCTGGTGACAGCAGATGATGTAGTCAATATCGCACCGGTCAAAGTCACTCCGAAAGATACAACCGGCGCAGGCGATGCCTTTATCGGCTCTTTCGCACGGTTCTATGCCGAACACGGCAATGTGGCGGAGGCTCTGAAAAGCGCCAGTCTCTATGCCGCCGACAGCATTACCAAGACAGGCACGCAGAAATCCTATGCATCTCTCGAAGAGTTTGCAGAGTTCTGCAAAAGCCATAGCTGAACCAGAGCGGTTTCAGCCAATATTGAACCATTGGAACCGCTCTATCTATTTGCCTAACGCATTTCCGAACGCAAAACCGGTTCCCACTTTTGCTGGAAAGTGCTCCTAAATATGCTGCGCCAAACGCCTGATAACAGGCAGAACAGCGCGTTGATTTAACCGGTGCAATCACCGGAACTGACAGCTTTCCGGTTTTACCCCCGTAGCCGGAAACCTGTCAGGGCAGCTTGCTTCCACCCAGAACAGGCCTCTGATTGCACCCCAATTTTACGGATATACGATGAGCACTTCTCATGCACGTAACACCGGAACCCCGCTGAAAACCGAATGGTTTGACGATATCAACGTCAACCGCTCGGCACTTGAGCGCCGTGCCGCGACCATTCCCGCCCGCCGTTCGGTGAAAAAGGAATATCAGGCTGCCTGGCTGGTACGCGCCATCCAGTGCATTGACCTGACAACACTGGCCGGTGATGACACTGCCGGTCGTGTGCGCCGCCTTTGCGCCAAAGCCAAAAACCCGATCCGCGCGGATATTCTGGAAGGTCTTGGCCTCGCTGATGCCAATATCACCACCGGTGCGGTCTGCGTCTATCCGACAATGGTTCCCCATGCGGTTAAAGCGCTGGAAGGCACAAATATCCCCGTTGCTTCCGTCGCCACCGGCTTCCCTGCCGGTCTTATTCCGCTGCCGCTGCGTCTGGCTGAAATCCGTTATGCGGTTGAAGAAGGCGCGAAAGAAATCGATATCGTCATCACCCGCGAGCATGTTCTGACCCAGAACTGGCAGGCACTGTATGATGAAATGGCTGCGATGCGCGAAGCCTGCGGTGAAGCCCATATGAAAGCCATTCTGGCCACCGGCGACCTGCAAACGCTAACCAATGTCTATAAGGCATCTATGGTTGCAATGCAGGCCGGTTCCGACTTCATCAAAACCTCAACCGGTAAAGAAGAAGTCAACGCAACCCTGCCGGTCAGCCTGACCATGGTGCGTGCACTGCGCGATTACGGCGAACTCACAGGCCAGATCATCGGCTTCAAGCCTGCCGGTGGCCTGCGTACCGCCAAGGAAGCTCTTGTCTGGCTGTCGATGATGAAGGAAGAGCTGGGTCATGACTGGCTGCAGCCGGATCTGTTCCGCATCGGCGCTTCCTCATTGCTCGGCGATATTGAACGCCAGCTCGAACATTATGTGACCGGCCGTTATGCCGACCTCTCCCGTCACGCTGCGGCATAAGGAATTACGACTATGGCACAGATCAAGGATATTCTGAACACAATGGAATATGGTCCGTCTCCCGAAGCCAATGGCGATGTTGTTGCATGGCTGAAAAATCATTCCGCACCATTTGGTCACTTCATCAATGGCCGCTTTACCGATGCAGGCAATGCGCAGATTATTGATGTTATCAATCCGGCAACGGAGCAGCGCCTGGCAGGCATTGCCAAGGGCACAGCAGAAGATGTTGATACGGCTGTCAAAGCCGCGCGCGCCGCGTTCGGCAAATGGTCGAAACTCTCCGGTCATGAGCGCGCCAAATATCTCTACGCGATTGCCCGTCACCTGCAGAAGCGTGAGCGTTTCTTCTCCGTGCTGGAAAGCATGGATAACGGCAAACCGATCCGCGAAAGCCGCGATAGTGATGTGCCGCTGGCTGTCCGTCATTTCTATCATCACGCCGGTTGGGCTGAGATGGTGGAAGATGAGTTCCGTGGTTTTTCCCCTGTCGGCGTTTGCGGTCAGGTCATTCCATGGAACTTCCCTCTCCTGATGCTGGCATGGAAAATCGCCCCTGCTCTGGCTGCCGGTAATACGGTTGTGCTGAAGCCTGCCGATCTGACACCGCTGACAGCGATCGTCTTTGCAGAAATCTGCCATGAAGTCGGTCTGCCTGCCGGTGTGGTCAATATCGTACAGGGCGACGGCGAAACCGGTGCGCTGATCTGCGGCCATGAGGATGTCAACAAGGTTGCCTTTACCGGCTCGACCAATGTCGGCCGTGTCATCCGCGAACAGATTGCCGGTTCCGGTAAAAAACTGTCGCTGGAACTCGGCGGCAAGTCACCGTTCATCGTGTTTGAAGATGCCGATCTCGACAGCGCTGTTGAAGGTGTTGTTGATGCAATCTGGTTCAATCAGGGTGAAGTGTGCTGTGCAGGTTCCCGCCTGCTGGTACAGGAAGGCATTGCCGAGCGTTTCTATAGCAAGTTGCGCAAGCGTCTTGAAACAATCCGCGTCGGCGATCCGCTGGATAAATCGACCGATGTCGGTGCAATCGTCTCCCCATTGCAGGTGAAGCGCATATCCGCACTGATCGCCAAAGGTGTGGAAGAAGGCGGTGCGCTGTGGCAGACCGCGAATGCCCTGCCAGCCAAAGGCAATTTCATCGCGCCGGGCTTCTTCACGGAGGTAGATCAGGCTTCCACTGTTTGTCAGGTTGAAATCTTCGGCCCGATTGCAGCGGCAACAACCTTCCGCACACCGGCGGAAGCAATTGCTCTGGCCAATAACACCTCTTACGGACTGGCCGCTTCCATCTGGTCGGAAAATATCAATACCGCTCTGGATATTGCAGCCTCTGTTAAAGCCGGTGTTGTCTGGATTAACTGCACCAATATGCTTGATGCCGGTGCCGGTTTCGGCGGTTATCGCGAAAGCGGTTTCGGCCGTGAAGGCGCGCGCGAAGGGCTTTATGAATATCTGGTCAGCGACTGGGAAAAAGCTCTGCCGCTCGTTAAAGAAACCGATGCACCATCTTTCTCCGCACTGCCTGTAGCCGGTGAAAAAGTGGCTGCCGGTTCCATCGACCGTACCATGAAAAACTATGTCGGCGGCAAGCAGGCACGCCCTGACGGTGGTGCAAGCTATGCGGTTTACGGCAAAGGCAATGTTGTCATCGGTGAAGCACCCCTCAGCAGCCGCAAAGATATCCGCAATGCCGTGGAAGCCGCAGCAAAAGCCGGATCTTGGGGCGGTGCAACCACCCATAACCGTGCACAGGTACTGTATTACTTAGGCGAAAATCTCGAACAGCGCCGTGCTGAATTCATTGAATTACTCACCACCAGCACAGGTGTTTCCGAGAAAAAGGCAGAAGAGGAATTCGACGCTTCAATCCGTCGTATTTTCTATTATGCCGCACAGGCAGACAAGTTTGACGGAGCCGTTCACTCCACCAAATCGCGTCATGTTACACTGGCCATGAATGAGCCGTGGGGCGTGACCGGTATTGTCTGTCCTGATGAATTACCATTGCTCTCAATGGTCTCACTGATCCTGCCAGCCATTGCTATGGGCAACCGGACCGTCGTTGTGCCGTCCGGCCGTCATCCGCTGATTGCCGGTGCTTTCTATCAGGTGCTGGATACATCAGACGTACCGGCCGGTGTGGTCAATCTCATCACCGGTGAACGCGATGTGCTGGCAAAAACTCTGGCTGAGCATGATGCCGTATCCGCGCTCTGGTATGTCGGCTCGCAGGCAGGCAGTGCCATGGTTGAGAAAGCCTCGACCGGCAATCTCAAAGCCACATGGGTAAGCAATGGCCGTCAGCGTAACTGGCTGGATACAGCACAGGGTCAGGGACGTGATTATCTGCGCCGTGCAGTGCAGGTGAAAAACATCTGGGTGCCATACGGCGCATAATTCAGATTACAGCGTAAAAAAGCCCCGCC